>NZ_JBHYJA010000010.1:42479-185878 GCF_042740355.1 Streptomyces sp. NPDC059010 | reverse complement strand
GCGCGCCCCCCCCGCGGCGTCCCCCTCACCCCGCCCCACCCACACACCGGGCCCCCCCCCCCGCCGGGGGGGGGGGCCCCCGCGGGGGGCGCGGGGGCTACCTCCGGCCCCCCCCCCCGCGGTGCGTTGTGCCCGCAGATCGGACAGTGGCGGAGGTATCGTCACCGAGTGACGAGTCTTTCCGGAGGCAGTGACAACGGCGGCTCCGCCCAGGAGCCCCAGCCCCTCGTGTGCGCCCGCTGCGGGACCGGGGCAGAGGGCCCGCAGCCCACCTGGACCTGCTCCGTGGAGAACGGCATCCGCCAGTACTTCTGCGACACCTGCTCCCGGGACAACCTCAGGGCGATCGAGGGGCGACTCGACTCGGCCTGGTGGTAGCCCCTCTCACGCCTGGGCCGCCGACCCCTCCTCGTCCGTCGGCTCCTGCCCAGCGAACCCCGGCAGCCACTCCTCCAGCTCCTCACGCAGACGAACCGTCGCGCCCAGCTGGCACAGCACGCCGATGGTGCTCAACGTCACTCGGTGGATGAGGAGGTAGGCCGGGGGCAGGTTGAGCTGCTTGCCCAGTTGGTAGGCGGGGGAGCGGGGGTCGGCCACCCGGGCGGCCTGGCTGCGCATCCAGCCGCGGGTGAAGGTGAACTCGTCGACCTGGGCCGGTTCGATGATCGGCAGGAGGTAGTCGAGGACGGCGTCGGGCTCCAGCTCTATTGACTCCTTGACGAAGCCCTCGGCACAGAGCAGTTCGTAGACGGTGTCCGCCTCGCCGTCCAGGGTCAGGCGCAGAGAGTCACCGATGGGCGTCGGCAGGCCGCCCGGGAGGCGGTCGACGGTGCCGAAGTCCAGGACGCCGAGCCGCCAGTCGTCCCCGCTGTCCGGGTCACCGGGCAGCAGACGGAAATTACCGGGGTGCGGGTCGGCGTGCAGGAGGCCGGTGCGGGCCGGGCCGGAGAAGAGGAAACGGGCCAGGAGCTGGCCGGCGCGATCACGCTGCTCCTCGGTGCCGTCGGAGATCACCTCCGACAGCGGCACGCCGTCGATCCACTCCGTGATCAGGACCTGGTCGCAGTGGTGGACCACCGCCGGCACCATGACGTCCGGGTCATCGGCGAACTCCTCCGCATGCACCTGCTGGGCCTGCGCCTCCAGGCCGTAGTCCAGTTCCTCGGAGACCCGGTCCTTGAGCTCGGCGATCAGCGGCTTGATGTCCATACCGGGGATCAGCGGACCCAGCAGCCGGGCGAAGCGGCTCAGTTGGTTCAGGTCGGACAGCAGGGCCTCGCCCGCTCCCGGGTACTGCACCTTGACCGCCACTTCACGGCCGTCGTGCCACACCGCCCGGTGCACCTGGCCGATCGAGGCCGCCGCGGCGGGCTTGTCCTCGAACTCCAGGAACAGCTCCTGCCAGTCCTCGCCGAGCCGCTCCGCCAGCACCGTGTGCACGGTGCGCGTCGGCATCGGGGGCGCCGCCTCCTGCAGCTTCGTGAGCGCCGCGCGGTAGGGGCCGGCGATCTCCTCGGGCAGGGCCGACTCGAAGACGGACAGGGCCTGGCCGAACTTCATCGCGCCGCCCTTGAGCTCGCCGAGCACCTTGAACATCTGCTCGGCGGTGCGCTGCTGCAGCTCACGGCCGACGATCTCCGCGGACTCGCCGACGATCCGCTTGCCCAGTCCCCAGGTCGCCCGCCCGGCGAAGCCGAGCGGGAGCGCGGCGAGCTTGGCGGTACGTGTGACCGCCTTGCGGGGAAGATCAGACATGCGCCCTCCAGGTCCCGGCCGTCCGCTTCGCGGCTGCCTCACGGCCCGACTTCTTCGACGGCCGTTGCTCCCCCATTGTCGCGTGTGACACCTCGTCCTCCGAGGGGTGTTCTCCCTCACCTTTCTGCGTGGCGCCGCACGGACACGCCGGATGCGCCCATACCGGTCGGGCATGCCAGCTCAGACCGGGCAAGGACGTTTCCCAGCGTGCACCGGCGCTCGACGGAACGTGGCCGTCCAGGAAGGCGAGGGCGTGCGCGGCCGCCAGCCCGGCGACCGTCGTGGCCAGCGCGAGATCGCAGGGCGGTACGTGGCGTGACTTTCCGGAACCCGAGCGCCACTGCGCGACCAGGCGGGGCCAGGTCGGGTCCCGATCGGTTCGTCCCTCGTTGAGACAGCCGGCGCAGCCGGTCTCGCCGGGCAGGACGAGCGGGCCGACGACGCCGGTTCCCTCCACGACACCGGCGTACAGATGGGGCGTACCGGAAGTGATGAGGGGTTCGGCCGCGGACGGGGAGGGCGTGTGCACGGCGACGTCGTCGCGCGGGGCGATGATCACCAGGGAGTGGCCCGTGCTCTCCTCCCCGGGAGACGACCGGGGGCCGCGGCGTGGTGGACGGTCCGGTGCCCAGTGCCGCGCGGCCCGTCGCGCGGCCTCGTCCCTGCGGTCGCCGACCGCCTCGGCGGACAGCCCGCCCGGCGCCACGTCCCACGGCTCGACACGGCCGACGTCGCGCACGTCGACCTGGCCGACGCCCGCGCCCGAGAGCAGCGAGGCCACCAGCGCGCCCACCCGGCCGGCACCCCTCACCTGCACCCGCAGCGAGCGGCGGGCGGCCAGCCGGTCCATCGCCTCGCCCGGTTCGGACGTGGTCAGGGAGAGAGAGGCCAGATCGGGGCGCAGCCGGTCCAGTACCTCCTTCTTGCGGCGCAGGGCCTCGACCGCCGGGCCACCACCCCGCGCGTCGTCCAGCAGGCCGGCCCGCGCCAGTCGCCGTACCAGCCCGTCGACATGACCCTCCGGCAGATCTATCCGGCGTCCCTCTTCGCGCAGTAGCCGCGGCCCGCGGGTGCCGTTGAGAAGGTCGAGGAAACTGCCCGTGGCCGTGTCCACCGGACCCAGTGTCAGAGCGTGCGCCGGAGTCATCCCGAACTGCACGGTGTTGAGGTCGCGCCACCCGCGCCTGAGTGCGGGCTTCACCAGTGGCGCCTGCGCAACCGTCGTAAGCGATGCATCCGCCGGTGATGCCGAGTCTGCCGAATTCGGTGAATTCACCGAAGGCGGCGCATCCGCCGACTGCGGCAAATCTGCTGAAACCGCCGAAACCGTCGCGTGCATGAACTGGCCCCCGTAGCCGTCGTGGAACGTCCCCGTGTGCCGATGGAGCTCGGTCGTAGCTCCGCCGATGACTGTCAGCATGCCCCGACGCGGCGCTCTGCGTCGAAAGTTGTCCACAGGTGGTGGATATTCGTCGTACAAATCAAACGCATGGATGGGGGATCGGGATCGAACCGTCCCGGAGTCGGGACTTCCCGCATGTGCAGCGGGTAACGTCGGGGCGTGTCCGCCGACCCACTGCACCGTGCCGGAACGCCACAGCGCAGCACCAAGAGCCCGCCGCCGAGCGGCTCGGGGGCGACCGCGATCGAGGTCCGCAGAAGCGCCCGGCGCCGCCGGACGGTCTCGGCGTACCGCGAGGGCGATCGCACCGTCGTGCTCATCCCTGCCCGGATGTCCGAGGCCGAGGAGCAACGCTGGGTGAACGTCATGCTCGACAAGCTGGCCGCCCAGGAGAACAAACAGGTCCTCGGCGACGCCGAACTGGCCGAGCGTGCGGAGCAGTTGTCGGCACAGTACTTCGAGGGCCGGGCCCGGCCCAGTTCGGTCCGCTGGGTCACCAATCAGAACACGCGCTGGGGCTCGTGCACCCCCGCCGAGGGAAGTATCCGTCTTTCGCACCGCTTGCAGGGTATGCCCGAGTACGTCGTCGACTATGTCCTCCTGCACGAACTCGCGCATCTTCTGGTGCCCGGTCACGGCCCCCGCTTCTGGCGGCTGCTGGAGGACTATCCCCGCACTGAGCGGGCGAAGGGCTATCTGGAAGGTGTGGTCGCCGCCGAGCGGCTGCCCCATGTGCCCGGCGCGCGGGGCGAGTGACCGCTCTCCGAAACCCCCCGGAGACAGTGCCTCCGGTCTCCCCGGTCCGGGGTTGTGTACCGGGTCTGTACCGGCTTCGTCCGATGTCAGAGTTTGCCGTTAGCCTGGCGCGACGCACTCACTTCGGGATGGGGGACGGTCGTTACGCATGGCCAGGGAATTCCAACGCGGCCACAAGGCCAGGATCAGTGACCTCACGGCGGGCACGGATCTGTACGTAGGGGTACAGATCGCCGCCCCAGGGCTGACCTTCGACATCAGCTGCTTCGGTCTCGACGCCGACGAACGGCTCTCGGACGACCGTTACTTCATCTTCTTCAACCAGCCGAAGTCCCCCGAGGAAGCGGTTCAGCTCCTCGGCGCCCAGGCCGGTGACACGGAGTCCTTCCGGATCACGCTCGACAAGATCCCCCCGCAGATCCAGAAGCTGTCCTTCACGGCGACGATCGACGGCGCCGGGCAGATGTCGCAGGTCGGCCCCGGATACGTGCGTATCGTCGCCGGCGGCGAGGAGGTGGCCCGGTACGCCTTCAACGGCTCGGAGTTCTCCACCGAACGCGCCGTGATGCTGGGTGACTTCTACCTGAAGGACGTCTGGCGGTTCGCCGCCGTCGGCCAGGGCTTCGACGGTGGCCTCGAAGCGCTGCTGAGGAACTTCGGCGGCGAGGTCATGCAGGAGGAGACGCCCGCCGCCCCGCAGCAGACGCAGGCCGGGGCCGCTCCCGGTGCCAGTCCGGGCTTCGCCGCGCCCGCGCAGGCCGCCGCGCCGCCCGCGTTCGGCGCCCCGGCCGCCCAGGCACCGCCTCCCGCGCCCGCCCCGGCACCGCAGCCCGCCGCGCAGGGCTTCGCGCCCCCGCCGGGCGCCACTCCGCCGCCTCCGGCCCCGGCGCCCGCGCCGTCGGTGCACGCCCAGCCCACGATCGTCGCGCCCATGACGCCGCCCGGCGGCGCCCCGCCGCCCCCGGCTCCGGCGCCCGCGCCCTACGGCCAGCCGGGCCAGCAGCCGCCGTACGGTCAGCCCGGGCAGCAGCCTCCCTACGGCCAGCCCGGACAGCAGGCGCCGTACGGCCAGGCCTCGGCTCCGACCGCTCCGCCGCCCCCCGGCTACGCCCAGCCCCAGGCGCCGCAGGCCCCGGCCCCGCCGCCCGGTTACGGCCAGCCGACCCCGCCTCCGGGTTATGGTCAGCAGCCGCCCTACGGCCAGGCTCCGGGCCAGCCGGCACCTTACGGAGCCCCTCAGGGTGCCCCGCAAGGCGCGCCTCAGGGCCCCGGCGTTGCCGCCGCGCTCCAGCAGTTCAAGGAGACGCCCACCGGTCAGCGCTGGACGCAGCAGAACAAGAAGCTGGTCCGGGTCGACCTCGGCATCGGCGGGCAGCCCGTGCTGGCCCGGCAGGGCAGCATGGTGCTCTACCAGGGCAAGGTCGACTTCAGCTACAAGGGCGCCGGGTTCGCCGGCCGGATCGTGGGCAACGCGACCGGCCAGGAGATGCAGCTGATGCGCTGCACCGGCCAGGGCCAGGTGTTCCTCGCCGAGAACTCCACGATGCTGCACCCCATCGAGCTCCAGGGTGACGGCATCTGTGTCTCCGCGGAGAACGTCCTCGCCTTCGACGAGAGCCTCCAGTACGAGGTCCGCCGCATCGAGGGGCACGGCATCCCCGGTGGCGCGCTGTTCACGATGCAGTTCACGGGCACCGGCACGATCGTCGTCAAGACGCACGGCACGCCCGTGGTGCTGCCGGTGACGCCCACGACGTTCGCCGACTGCAACGCCGTCGTCGCCTGGTCGTCCGCCGCGCAGGTGGTCGTCTCCAGCCAGGTGCGGATGCGTCGCAACGCCTACCCCGGCGACACCGGAGAGAGCGTCAACCTCCAGTTCCGGGCCGCTCCCGGCAACTTCATCGTCGTCCAGCCGTACGAGATCTGAGGGAGAGCCCGTCATGAACCAGCCGCTCGCGGGCTACGCCCCCGCACCGGTCACCGCCCGCATGGAGAATCACGGCAACCACATGCTGAAGGTCGCCATGCAGACCGGGCACGACCTCCTCGCGCGCGTGGGCTCGATGGTCGCCTACGAGGGCTTCGTCCAGTACGAGCCCAACCCGCCGGCCGTGCGCCAGATCGCCAAGGACTGGCTCACCGGTGAGGGCGCGCCCCTGATGAAGTGCTCCGGTGACGGCCTGCTCTACCTCGCCGACTACGGCGCCAACGTCGTCGTGATCAACCTCAACGGCGACGGCATCTCCGTCAACGCCACCAACCTGCTCGCCTTCGACGCCCACCTCACCTGGGGTGTCGAGCGGGTGAAGGGCCTGGCGAAGTTCGCCGGGCAGGGCCTGTGGAACACCAAGATCTCCGGGCAGGGCTGGGTCGCGCTGACCTCCCGGGGCAAGCCGATCGTCGTCGACTGCGGCGGCGGCGAGGACGAGACCTACGTCGACCCCGACGCGCTCGTCGCCTGGTCCCCGAACCTCAAGGTGAAGGGCAAGCGCAGCTTCAAGGCGCAGTCGCTCATCGGCCGGGGCAGCGGCGAGGCCTACCAGATGGCCTTCTCCGGCCAGGGCATCGTCGTCGTCCAGCCGAGCGAGGACAGTACCGACCGCCTCCGGGTCCGGGGCTGAGGGGGAGCACGAGAACGCCATGCAGAGCCCGATTTTCGCCTTCAACGACCAGCAGACCCAGGACCGCTGGAGCCTGCAGAACAAGCAGATGCTCCGCGTCAACCTGGAGGGTCACGACGACATCCTCGCCCGCAAGGGCACGATGGTCGCCTACCAGGGACTCGTCGAGTTCGACGCCGAGTACCAGAGCAACCAGCAGGGACGCGCGCGTGCGCACACAGGTGAGGGCCTGGACCTCATGCGCTGTCACGGACAGGGCACGGTCTACCTCGCCAACCTCAAGCAGCACGTCCACCTCATGGACGTCGACCAGGACGGGCTGACCGTCGACAGCAGCTATGTGCTGGCGATGGAGTCCTCGCTGCACCACGAGGTCATCGCCGTGGACAGCCTCTACGGCATCTCCGGCTCGGGGAAGTACCAGCTCAACATCACCGGCCGCGGCAAGGTCGCCCTCATGACCTCCGGCATGCCGCTGATGATGCAGGTGACGCCCGACAAGTACGTCAACTGCGACGCCGACGCGATCGTCGCCTGGTCCACCTCGCTGCGGGTGCAGATGCAGGCCCAGACGCACTCCTCCGGGGTGTGGCGGCGTCGCGGCAACACCGGTGAGGGCTGGGAGCTGAGCTTCATGGGCTCGGGCTACGCGCTCGTCCAGCCCAGCGAGCTGCTGCCGCCGCAGAACGCCCAGGTCGGCTCAGGCCTCGCCGCGCAGTACGGCATGGGACAGCAGGGGGCCCGGGGGCAGAACCAGGGCAACGTCTGGAGTTGACGGTCCGGAATGCAGACGTAAGGGGCGACCGCAAAGGCGGCCGCCCCTTACACATGGGTCAGCACTGACCGGGCGCTTCAGGCCGCGAGCCTCGCCCGCGTCGCCTCCAGCAGGCGTACGACGGAATCGTCCGCCACGTCCGCCACCTCGTCGTAGGCGAACCAGCGCAGGTCGAGCGACTCGTCGCTGATCGCCTCCACGGCGTCCGCCGGGGCCAGGGCCGCGTACTGGACGTCGAGGTGCCAGGCGCACGGAGTGTGGTGCCGGTCCAGGCGGACCGGGCCGCCCGGCAGCAGAGTCAGCCCCGCGACGCCGGACTCCTCCGTCCCCTCCCGCAGGGCAGCCGCCGCCAGCGTGTCATCGGCCGGTTCGCAGTGGCCGCCCATCTGCAGCCACATGCGCAGCTTCTTGTGCAGAGTGAGCAGCACGCGCCCGCGTGCGGGGTCGATCACCAGCGCGCTCGCCGTGATGTGCCCGTGGCCGCAGGCCTTCCACATGCCGTCCGGGTGGGTCTCCAGATGCTCCAGGTAGGTCTGGCGCAGATCCGCCTGGTCCTCGTAGCCCTTCAGTACGAGGACCGCGTCGTCGTAGAGGCTCACTCGGCGCCGTCGCCCTTGTCGCCCTTGTCGTCCTCATCCTTCTTCAGGTTCGGCTTCTCGGAGCCGCCCGCGGCCTCGCCGAGCATCTTGTCCAGCTCGGAGAAGTCCAGGTGCTCGCGGTGCACGAAGCCGTCCGGGTCGTCGAGGTCGGTGGCCGTCGGCAGCATGTCCGGGTGGGCCCACAGGGCGTCCCGGCCGTCGACACCGCGGGCGTCGGTGAGCGAGGCCCACAGACGGGAGGCGTCGCGCAGGCGGCGGGGGCGCAGCTCCAGGCCGATCAGGGTGGCGAACGTCTGCTCCGCCGGGCCGCCCGAGGCGCGGCGGCGGCGCAGCGTCTCGCGCAGGGCGTCCGCGGACGACAGACGGGGTTTCGCGGCCGCGTGCACCACGGCGTCCACCCAGCCCTCGACAAGCGCCAGAGCCGTCTCCAGACGGGCCAGGGCGGCCTTCTGCTCCGGGGTGTCCTCCGGCTGGAACATGCCCTGCTGCAAGGCGTCCTGCAGCTGCTCGGGGTTCTGCGGGTCGAACTGGCCGACCACGTCCTCCAGCTTGGCGGTGTCGACCTTGATCCCGCGCGCGTAGCCGTCGACCGCGCCGAACAGGTGCGAGCGCAGCCACGGCACATGGGCGAAGAGGCGCTGGTGGGCGGCCTCGCGCAGGGCGATGTACAGCCGCACCTCCTCCTTCGGTACGCCCAGGTCCTTGCCGAACGTCTCGATGTTCACCGGGAGCAGCGCCGCCTTGCCGGCCGGGCCGAGCGGCAGGCCGATGTCGGAGGAGCCGACGACCTCGCCCGCGAGCACGCCGACGGCCTGCCCGATCTGCGTGCCGAACATGGCGCCGCCCATCGAGCGCATCATGCCGATCAGCGGGCCGGCCATGGCCTGCATCTCCTCGGGCAGGACGTCGCCCATCGCCGTGCCGACCCGCTCGGCGACCGGGTCGACGAGCTCCTGCCACGCGGGCAGGGTCGCCTCGACCCACTCCGCGCGGCTCCACGCGACGGCGGTGCCGGCGCCGGACGGCAGTGACGTCGCGTCGTCGAGCCACAGGTCGGCCAGGCGGACGGCCTCCTGGACAGCGGTGTGCTCGGCCGGGCCGATGCTCGCGTCCTTGGTGCCGTCCGCGGTGCCCTGGGAGACCGTCTGGCGGGCGATCTGCTTGGCCATGTCCCAGTTCACCGGGCCGCCCTCGTAGGAGAGCATCTGCCCCAGCTGCTGGAACGCGGCGCCCAGGTCGGTGGGGTTCAGCGAACCGAACATGGCCGCGAACGGATTGTCCGCGCCGCCCCCCAGGCCCCCGGCACCGGGCGACCCGAAACCGAACGGGTTGGCCGGTCCCTGACCACCACCGCTCTGCTGGTCCTTCTTCTTGCCCTCGTCGCCGTCGTCCGGCTCCTCCGGCGGAAGGCCGAATCCGAATGGGGTGTCACTCACGGGATTCCTCGGCTGGTAAGGCCACCGGTCTGCACCGGCGGCACGACTGCCCGATAACACCACCCAGCGTAGACACCGCGAGCCGTTCGGGCCTCGGTGCTTCGCCGACTCTTGGCCTGCGGCAGGATGGATGCCACCTGGTACGTACGCGTCACTAGCGTTCGTACTGAAGACAACCGCTGGAGACGCCCGGTGAGTTCCCCTGATCCGCAGGTTCGCGCAGCGCGAAACCGGTCAACCCCGCCTGCCGCCCGCGGGCCCGTCGTCGCGGTGACCGGTGCCGCGTCCGGCATCGGTGCGCTGCTGACCGAGCGGCTCGTCGAGTCGGACGAGGTCAAGCAGGTCATCGCCATCGACGAGCGGCGCGGTGAGTGCGCGGCGGCGCAGTGGCACATCCTGGATGTACGGGATCCGGCCATCGCCGAGAAGCTGCGGGGCGCCGACGTGGTCGTGCACCTGGCGCTCGACCTGGATCTGGAGACGGATTCGGCCGCGCGCACGGCTTACAACGTTCGAGGGACGCAGACCGTGCTGACGGCCGCCGCGGCGGCCGGGGTGCACCGGGTGGTGCTGTGCACCTCCTCGATGGTCTACGGGGCACTGCCCGACAACGAGTTGCCGCTGTCCGAGGACGCGGAGCTGCGGGCGACGGCGGAGGCCACCGGGGTAGGCGACCTGCTGGAGATCGAGCGCCTCGCGCGCAGGGCGCCGCGGGCCCACCCGGGACTCAATGTCAGCGTGGTGCGGCCGGCGATCCTGGTCGGCGGCACCGACACGGCGCTGACCAGGTACTTCGAGTCACCCCGGCTGCTCGTCGTGGCCGGGTCGCGGCCCGCCTGGCAGTTCTGCCATGTCGAGGATCTGTGCAGCGCCCTGGAGTACGCCGTCCTGGAGAAGGTCGACGGGGAGCTCGCCGTCGGATGCGACGGATGGCTGGAGCAGGAGGAGGTCGAGGAGCTCAGCGGGATCCGGCGCATGGAGTTGCCGTCGGCGGTCGCCCTGGGCGCGGCGGCCCGGCTGCACCGGATCGGGCTGACCCCCTCACCGGCCGGTGACCTGGCCTACACGATGTATCCCTGGGTGGTCAGCGGGAGCCGGCTCCATGACGCGGGCTGGCGGCCGCAGTGGACCAACGAGGAAGTGCTCGCGGAGCTGCTGGAGGAGGTCTCCGGACGGCACACGGTCGCCGGGCGGCGGCTGGGCCGCAAGGACGCGACGGCGGCCGGTGCGGCGGGCGCGACGGTGGCCCTGCTCGGTGCGGCGGCGGTGGTGCGGCGGGCACGGAAGGCCCGGCGGCGGATCTGAGAGGGCACGGGGCGCGTGCGATGGCATGTACTCGCACGGCGTCCCGCTGACGCTCCACGGCCCGCTGTCGCTCGACGCCCTGCCCGGCACCTTGCTCGCCCCCCTGTAGGACGCTCCAACCCGCACGCGCGTGTGCCGGGCGATAACGCTATTCCCCGTCCTCGCGCGCGTGGGGCACGATGGGGTCATGGCACCTACCAACGATCACCCCGGTGAGCAGGGCGCTCAGGACCCCGTCAAGCTCATCGGCATTCGCGAGACGGCCCTCTCCCTGGACGAGGTCTTCCGGGCCGTCGGGGACGATGCCGCCGGTGGGACCGCGCTGTTCGTGGGGACCGTGCGGAACCACGACGGGGGTGCCGATGTCGACGAGCTCGGCTACTCGTGCCATCCCAGCGCCGAGGCCGAGATGCGGCGGATCGCCGAGAAGGTCGTCGCCGAGTATCCGGTGCGGGCGCTCGCGGCCCTCCATCGCGTCGGCGATCTCCAGGTCGGGGACCTCGCCGTGGTCGTCGCCGTCTCCTGCCCCCATCGCGGTGAGGCCTTCGAGGCGTGCCGGAAGCTGATCGACGATCTCAAGCACGAGGCGCCGATCTGGAAGCACCAGAAGTTCTCGGACGGCACCGAGGAGTGGGTCGGCGCCTGCTGATCGCGCCACCCGAACCGCCTGGATCGCGCCGCCCGAACCGCCTGGATCGCGCCGCCCCAATCCCCTCGATTGCGCCGCCCGGCCCCCCTTGATTGGGCCGCCCGGACCCTTCCGTGCCACTCAGGTTGCGTAACCGCACCCCTGGCGTGAGCGTTGTCAGTGCCAGTGGTTAATCTGCTGATCAGTCAGTTGCGGTCGCTCATGGGGATGGGAGGACGGCATGGCGGCGCTAGCCTGGTTGCTGATTCCGCTCGGGGCAGCGGTCGGCGCCGGTCTGTGGGGCAGTTGGGCCAACCGAACCCGGAAGGCCCGGGGCGACGGACCGGAGCTCGACGGGTATGCCCGGTTCCGCGAGGCCATGGAGAAGCCCACCTCCCGTACATGATCGTGGTGGGGGGTTCCACTGGGCCGGCAATTCACTGTCGGACGGCCCTGACGGGGCGCTGACAGGTGTGTCACGTACTGTCTTGGCATGCCACGCCGCACCGCGACGATGCTCGCCTCCACCCTGATGCTGATCGCGCTCCTGTGCGCGGGAGTGTTCATCACCGTGCCGTACTCGGAGATGTCCCCGGGGCCCACGGTGAACACCCTGGGCGAGCACGACGGCGAGCCGGTACTGCAGGTCTCCGGGCACAAGACCTACCCGACGACCGGTCACCTCAACATGACCACGGTCCGGGTCACCAGCGCCGACTACAAGATGAACCTCGTGGAAGCCGTGTACGGCTGGCTCGCGCACGACAACAAGGTCGTGCCGCACGACACCCTCTACCCGGACGGCAAGACCGAGGAGCAGTCCACCCAGGAGAACGCCGAGGAGTTCAGCCAGTCCCAGGAGAGCGCCAAGGTCGCCGCCCTGAAGGCGCTGGACATCCCGGTGCAGAGCTGGGTGATCGTCGCGACCGTGGTGAAGGGGACCCCGGCCGAGGGCAAGCTGCACGCCGGTGACGTGATCAAGGCCGTCGACGGTACGGCGGTGAAGGAGCCCGCCGACGTCGCGAAGCTGGTGACCAAGCGCAAGCCCGGTCAGGACGTCGTCTTCACGATCGTGCCAGCCAAGGAGCAGGTGGCCGCCGAGAAGGAGCGCAGGACGCCGACGAAGACCGAGAAGATCACCATCAGGACCGTCGAGTCCGACGACAGCTCCGAGAAGCGCGCCATCGTCGGGATCTCCGCCGGGACCGATCACACCTTCCCGTTCAGCATCGACATCAAGCTCGCCGACGTCGGCGGCCCCAGCGCCGGCCTGATGTTCGCCCTCGGGCTCTACGACAAGCTCACCCCGGGCAGCCTCACCGGCGGCAAGTTCGTCGCCGGCACCGGCACCATCGACGACGAGGGCAAGGTCGGCCCCATCGGCGGCATCGAGATGAAGACCGTCGGCGCGCGCGAGAAGGGCGCCCAGTACTTCCTCACCCCCGCCGACAACTGCGCGACCGCCGCCAGGGACGTCCCCGACGGGCTCACCCTCGTCAAGGTCGGCACCATCTCCGACGCCCTCGACGCGCTGAAGGACATCCGCTCCGGCGACACCGCCGGCCTGCAGAAGTGCACCACCAAGGGCTGAGCGGCAGACCTGGGTACGACGACGGGGGCGCCCTTCACCTCAAGGGCGCCCCCGTCGTCGTACCGGAGGACTCGGTCCTCGGGTCGGAAGACCTCAGTCCGCGAACGTCGCCGACAGTGCTTCCGCCAGGCCCGGGACCAGGTCCGGGCCGGTGAGGACCTCCGTCGGGGTGTCCTTCTCGCGCAGGCGCAGGGCCGACTCGCGGCCGCCGTCGCGCAGGACCGCGACCGTCATCCGGACCTCCTGGCGGTCCGGGTGGTCCGCCACCCACTGGGTGAGCTTGGCCCCGCTCAGGCCCTGCGGGACCTGGGCCTCGGCGGACGGGGGCAGCATCAGGCGCTCGACGGTCAGCGCGCAGCCGACCACCGCGTCCGGCCAGGCGATCGTGCCGAGGAACTCGTCGAGCGCCTTGCCCGTTGGAAGTTCGTCCTGCTCGATCGGGGTCAGGCCGGAGGACTCCTGCTCGTCCCCCAGGCCGAGCTGGGCGGCGAGGCCGGGTTCCTGGGCCTGCAGCCGTGCGGTGTCTACGAGGGCGAAGAGGCGGGCGGGCTGGTCCCAGCCGAGACCGGAGGCGTACTCGTCGATCTCAAGAACGGCCCGGGTCAGCGGGCTCGCCGCCATGGGAGTGTTGGACATGGTCACAATCCTGCCTCGTTCATGGCCGGAATCGGGAACTGAGTAAGCGGTGAGTAAGTTGCATAGGTGTGGGCCCACGATCACGGGGGGCCACGGAGGGTCCACGAAGACGCGGGCCTGACGGACCAACAGCGAACCTCGGGGTGCGAACCTTGGCTTTCCAGATGCCGGACCGCGGCGGAGGCCCGACCGGGCCACGGATCAGAGTGGGCCGCCCGTCCCGGCGTGTCCGGACGCTGCTCATGACACTGGGCGTCCTCGCCGTCCTCGGCATGGCCTTCACCATGTTCGCGGGGTTCTGGACGGACTGGCTCTGGTACCGGTCGGTGAACTACTCGTCGGTGTTCACGACGACGCTGTGGACGAAGATCGGGCTGTTCTTCGTCTTCGGTCTGCTCATGGCCCTCGCGGTCGGCTTCAACATCTGGCTGGCGCACCGGCTGCGCCCGCCGCTGAGCGCCATGTCCATGGAGCAGCAGAGCCTCGACCGCTACCGCATGGGCATCGCGCCGTACAAGAAGTGGCTGCTGCTCGCGATCACCGCCCTGGTCGGCCTGATCGCCGGTGCCTCAGCCTCCAGCCAGTGGCGCACCTGGCTGATGTGGGTCAACGGCGTGCCGTTCGGCGAGAAGGACCCGCAGTTCCACCTCGACGTCGGCTTCTACGCCTTCGACCTGCCCTGGTACCGGTTCCTGCTCGGCTTCGGCTTCGCCGCCGCGATCCTCTCCGTGATCGCCGCCGCGCTCACCCACTACCTGTACGGCGGGCTGCGCATCACCAGCCCCGGCGCGCGCGCCACGGCCGCCGCCACCGGCCATCTGTCGGTCCTCATCGGCATCTTCGTCGCCCTGAAGGCGGTCGCGTACTGGCTCGACCGGTACGGACTGGCGGTGAAGTCCAGTGACTTCAAGGCGACCGACAACTGGACCGGCCTGAGGTACGTCGACGCCAACGCCTATCTGCCGGCCAAGACGATCCTGTTCTGCATCGCCGTGATCTGCGCGCTGCTGTTCTTCGCCACCCTGTGGCGGCGCACCTGGCAGCTGCCCGTCATCGGCTTCGGCCTGATGGTGCTCTCGGCGATCCTGATCGGCGGCCTGTACCCGGCGATCGTGCAGAAGTTCCAGGTCCAGCCCAACGAGCAGGCCAAGGAAGCGCCGTACGTCGAGAAGAACCTGAAGGCGACGCGCGAGGCGTACGGCATCGACGGCGCCAAGGTCACCGAGTACCCGGGCACGAGCAGCACCCAGGACAAGACCCAGCTGCGCGACGACGTGGACGCCACGGCGAGCATCCGGATCATGGACCCGAACATCGTCTCGCCGACGTTCCAGCAGCTCCAGCAGATCAGGAACTACTACGCGTTCCCGACCAACCTGGACGTCGACCGGTACAGCAAGGACGGCAAGGACCAGGACACCGTCATCGGTCTGCGTGAGATCAACCTCAACGGCATTCCGAAGCGGAACTGGATCAACGACCACTTCCGTTACACCCACGGCTACGGTGTGGTCGCCGCCGAGGGCACCAGCGCCGACGCCCAGGGCCGGCCGGACTTCACCGAGTCCGACCTGCCGTCCAAGGGCGACCTCGGGAAGTACGAGCAGCGGGTCTACTACGGCGAGAAGACCACCATGTACTCGATCGTCGGCGGTCCCCAGAAGGAGATCGACTACTCCGACGACAGCGGTGAGAAGACCTACAGCTACCAGGACGACAGCGGGGTCAGCCTCTCCAACCCGGTCAACCGGGCCGCGTACGCGGTGGCGTTCGGTGAGCCGCAGATCCTGTACTCCGGTGCGATCGGCGACGGTTCGCGCATCCTGTACAACCGCACGCCCAAGGAGCGCGTCGAGGCGGTCGCCCCGTGGCTGACCATCGACGGTGACGCCTACCCGGCGGTCGTGGACGGCCGCATCCAGTGGATCGTCGACGCGTACACGACGACGAACGGCTACCCGTACTCCTCGCGCACGACCCTCGGCGATACGACGGCCGACTCGCTCACCGCCACCAACAACAACCGTGCGGTGGTGGCCCAGCAGAACCAGGTCAACTACATCCGCAACTCGGTGAAGGCGACCGTCGACGCCTACACCGGCGAGGTCAAGCTCTTCCAGTGGGACACCAAGGACCCGGTCCTGAAGACCTGGATGAAGGCGTTCCCGGACACGGTGAAGTCCAAGAGCGAGATCTCGAAGTCTCTGATGGCCCATCTGCGGTACCCGCAGGACCTGTTCAAGGTCCAGCGCGAGCTGCTCACCCGCTACCACGTGAAGGACGCCACGACGTTCCTCAGCGGCAGCGAGGTCTGGCAGGTGCCGGACGACCCGACCAACAAGTCGGGCAGCGCGGTGCCGCCGTACTACCTGAGCATGAAGATGCCCGACCAGAAGGCACAGGCGTTCTCGCTGACGACGACGTTCACGCCGAACGGCCGGGACAACCTCAGCGCGTTCATGGCGGTCGACGCCGAGGCGGGCACCACCGACTACGGCAAGATCAGAGTTCTGAAACTGCCGACCAACACCACGGTCAACGGCCCCAGTCAGGTCCAGAGTCAGTTCAACTCCGAGCAGAACATCGCCGAGACGATCAGGCTGCTGAGAGGTGGCGACTCGGAAGTCGAGTACGGCAACCTGCTGGCGGTCCCGCTCGACGGCGGACTGCTCTACGTGGAGCCGGTCTACGTACGCGGTGGCGGGCTCAAGTACCCGCTGCTGCGGAAGGTGTTGGTGTCCTACGGCGGCAGCACCGCCTTCGAGGACACCCTCGGCGAGGCCCTGAACAAGGTCTTCGGAGCGGAGGGCCCGACCACCGAGCCACCGGACGAGGGCGACCAGGACGGCGGCGGTACGAAGCCTCCGCCGACGTCGACCAACCCGACGGTCCAGGACGCGCTCAACGACGCCCAGAAGGCCTTCACGGCCGGCCAGGACGCCCTCAAGAAGGGTGACTGGGAGGCGTACGGCAAGGCGCAGAAGGACCTTGAGGACGCCCTGAAGCGGGCCGAGGACGCGCAGGCGCAGGCCGACAAGACCGGCGGCAGCGGCGGTGGCGGCAGCGGCAGCAGCGCCAAACCGAGTACCAGTCCCAGCCCGACCAGCAGTCCTACCGGCACCTGAGGACGACGGTTGATCAAATAGCTCCCCCCGCGCCGTGATACGGTTGCTTCACAACGGCGCGGGGTGGAGCAGCTCGGTAGCTCGCTGGGCTCATAACCCAGAGGTCGCAGGTTCAAATCCTGTCCCCGCTACTGAAGTCGGCGAATATTTCGCACGACAGCGAAGGCCCGGATCCTCCAAGGGATCCGGGCCTTTGTGATGTGCGAACGCATGTGCCGCGGGGCGGGGCGGCCACGCCGCCGAGGGGAGTTGCGAGAACTGTGTTTGACTTGTCTCTCTGTGGGCATGTCGACAAAACGCTGAAGTGACCTCAATGGCTGCGGTATACCAGGTGTACCCAGGTTGCAGGTGGTGCGACGATGGACGTTATGGGGGACAAGGCAACTCTGTTGGAGACAGGGCGGTTTGCGCAGCCTGCCGACTTTGTGCAGCCGACGGGCGATTTCGCCTTCGACCGGCCGGTGGACCGGGACGAGGCGGGAGAGGTGGTCGAGGAGGCGCGCCAGCGGCTCGCCGCCGAGACCGGCGACGTCGAGGCGATGAGCGTCCTCGGCGCCATGCTGCTGCGCCGTGGTGACCTCGACGGAGCCGAGCCCCATCTGCGTGCCGCCACCGCCGCCGGGGACCGGGCCGCCGCCAACAATCTGGGAGTCCTTCTTCACCAGCGCGGATACGCCGACGAGGCCGCCGGGTGGTGGCGGATCGCCGCCGTCGCCGGGTCCGCCGCGGCCGCGCACGCGCTGGGACGTCATCACCGTGAGCGGGGCGACGAGCCCGCCGCCGAGTACTGGCTGCGGCAGTCCGCCGAACAGGGGCACACGCTGGGCGCGTACGCGCTCGCCGATCTGCTGGAGCACCGCAGCGACGACGCGGCCGAGCGGTGGATGCGGGTCGCGGCGGAGCGCGGGCACCGGGAGGCGGCGTACCGGCTGGCGCGTGCGCTGGACCGGCAGGCGGTGCGCACGGGCGAGGACGGGGCCGACAACGGTGTCGAGCCGGACGAGGCGCTGCTCGACCAGACCGAGCAGTGGTACCGGCAGGCCGCCGCGCGCGGACACCGCAGGGCCGCGCTGCACCTCGGGGCGATCCTGGAGAAGCGCGGGGAGCTCAAGGAGGCCGGGCGCTGGTATCTGACGTCCGCCAAGGACGGGGAGGCGCGGGCCGCCTGCGCGCTCGGGTTCCTGCTGCGGGACGCCGGGGACAGCGAGAGCGCCGCCGTGTGGTGGCTGCGGGCCGCGCAGGACGGAGACGGCAACGCCGCGAACGCGCTGGGCGCGCTGCACGCCGAGCGCGGGGAGACACAGACCGCCGAGCGGTGGTACCGGGCCGCGATGGACGCCGGCGATGTGAACGGGGCGTACAACCTCGGGCTGCTCTGCGCCGAGCAGGGCCGTATCGCGCCCGCCGAGCAGTGGTACCGGCGGGCGGCTTACGCCGGGCACCGCGAGGCGGCCAACGCGCTGGCGATCCTGCTGCTGCAGGGCGGGGACACGACCGGTGCCGAGCCGTGGTTCTCCAAGGCCGCGGAGGCGGGCAGCGTGGACGCCGCGTTCAACCTGGGGATCCTGTACGCCGGGCGGGGCGAGGAGCGGGCCGCGCTGCGGTGGTACGAGCGTGCCGCCGCCGCCGGGCACACCGAGGCGGCGCTGCAGGTCGGGATCGCCCGGCTGCGGGACGGCGACGAGGCCGCGGCGGAGCGGCATCTGCGGTGCGCGGCCGGGGGCGGCAGCGCGGAGGGGGCGTATCGGCTGGCGACGCTGCTGGACGCCCGTCGGCCGCCCGAGCCGGCGCATGAGCTCGGGGAGCAGGTGCACGAGAAGACCGAATGCGAGGAGTGGTACGAGCGGGCGGCCTCCCAGGGGCATCGGCGCGCGCAGGTGCGGGTCGGGATGCTGGCGGCCGCGCGCGGGGACGTGGTGGAGGCGGCCCGGTGGTACCGGGAGGCCGCAGAGGCCGGATCGCGCAACGGCGCGTTCAATCTGGGGCTGCTGCTTGCCCGGGAGGGCAGTGAGCCCGAGGCCGCGGTGTGGTGGACGCGGGCGGCGGACGCCGGGCACGGGCGGTCGGCGTTGCGGCTCGCTCTGGTCTACGCGCGTCGCGGTGAGCTGGCGGAGGGGCAGCGGTGGGCCGACCGGGCCGTGAAGCTGGGGCCGGGCGAGGTTTCCGAGCGGGCTGCCCGATTGAGGGACGCGTTGCGGGAAGAGCTTTCAGCCTGAGGCCGTTCCGCGTCAGGCCGTTCCGCGTCAGGCCGTTCCGCGTCAGGCCGTTCTGCGGCAGGTCGTTCTGTGGCTGCGACACTGTTGTGGCTGGTCGCGCCCACGCGGCGGAGCCGGATAGCGATGCAGCCCCCGCGCCCCTAGGGGTGCAGTTAAGCGATTTGCTTCTTGCCGTGCCCCTCACGTAACGTTGCATTCACCGACGCGGGGTGGAGCAGCTCGGTAGCTCGCTGGGCTCATAACCCAGAGGTCGCAGGTTCAAATCCTGTCCCCGCTACTGAAGGCCTGGGGCCGGAATCCGAAAGGGTTCCGGCCCCAGGTGCTTTTTCAGGGCTTGTGGCCCACTGCCTCCTCGTACAGAGCCCGGGTCACCGTCTCCGACTCCGGCAGCGGGCTGCCCTCGGCCACTCCCTGGGCCTCGTAGGCCGACTGCAGGCGGGTGGTCGTGCCGTCGCGGATCTCCCAGTCCATGCGCAGGGGCGGCGTGGACCTGAGGATGGGCTCCTCTGTATTGAGGAGTTTGGACAGGTATGTGACGAAGGTCGCATCTTGCTTGTAGTTCGACGCGAAGTAGGTGTTCACCGTGCGGATGTAGGCCCTGACCAGGGCCACGCCCGCATCCACGTCGTCCTGGAGGAGTGCGCGGCCGTAGAGCATGCCGCCCAACGGTTCGCCCGGCGGCTGGCCGCCCAGGAAGGCGTAGCCCTTCTCGCCGTCCACCTTGCGCCAGACCGGGTCCAGCAGCCATGCCGAGTCGACACCGCCGTTCTGCAGGGCGGTGAGGACGTCGGCCGAGCCCAGTTGCTGGTACTGGATGTCGGCCAGGCCGCCGCCGTGCTTCTGCAGGGCCTTCTCCATGGGGTAGGCGATGACCGAGCCCTTGCCGATCATCGTGCCCAGCCTGCGGCCGGCCATGGTGACGTGGGCCGCGGTCTCGCCCTCCTGTACGCGAACCCACAGGCCGCTCTTCGACTTCGGGTCGGGTGAGAAGTTCCCCGCGACCCACTTGATGTCGAAGCCGCCCTTCACTCCGTTCATGACCGCCGCTTCCGGGGCCGCCCACAGGGCGTCGATGTCGCCCTTGGCCAGCAGGGGGAGCGCGTCCGGGGTCGGGAGGACCTGCAGCTTGACGTCCAGGCCCTCCTTCTTGAACTCGCCCTTGTCGAGCGCCACTTGGAGCGGGGCGACGTATTCGGCGCTCAGCGTTCCCGTCGCGATCGTCAGTTCGCGGGGCTCGGGCAGGGGCCGTGGGGCAGGGGCTCCGGGGGTGCAGCGGGCAGGGGTACGGGTCGGGGAGAGGTTCTTCGGGGGCGTCCAGGACTTCGCGCCGCAGCCTTCGACCGGGCGGATGGTGCGGTTGGCCGCCGCTGTCGCCGCCTTCGACGAGGAGGTCGCATCGTGGGGCGAAGAGCACGCTGCCGATGCGAGCAGCGCCGCTGTGGCTACTGCGGCGCCGTAGGCAATGCTGCTTCCGCGCCTGCTCCGCCTACTCCACCTGCTCCACCCACTCCGGCTACTTCTCCCTCTCATGACTGGCCCCTTCCCTGGTCCCTCGGTGCCCACGGTGTGAGGAGGCGGCCCGCGAAGCGGATCAGTTCGGAGAAGAGGACTCCCAGGATCGCCACGCAGACGATGCCGACGAACATCACGTCGTTCTGGAACAGTGCGCGCGAGTCGAAGATCAGATGGCCGAGGCCGTTCGTCGCGGCGATCTGCTCCGACGCGACGATGACCAGGACCGCCACGCCGGCCGCGATACGTGCCCCCACCAGGACCGACGGCAGTGACGCGGGAAGGAGTACATGGCGGAACATCTGCCGGCGTGAGGCGCCGAAGACCTGGCCCGCGTCTCGGTGTCCGGCAGGGATCGCGATGACCGCGGACATGGTCGAGATCCAGACGAAGAAGAAGACCGTGGTCGCCACCAACGCCACCTGCGGGCCTTCGCCCAGGCCGAACATGTTCAGGAAGATCGGCAGCAGGGCCAGTTTCGGTACGACGTACAGCGCGTCCAGGAGTGGTTCCAGTGCTGCTCGTACCAGAGAGAGGGAGCCCATCAGCAGGCCCAGGGCGTAGCCCGCCGCCGTGCCGGCCGCGTATCCGGCCAGGACTCGCTTGAGCGTCGCCCAGACGTCCGGCCACAGGTCGCCGGCCGCGGCGCGGTCCCAGCCGTCGGCGAGGATCGTGGACGGGGCCGGGTAGACGCGGTCGTCCATCCAGGCCTGGGTGGCCGCCAGTTGCCAGAGCATGATCAGCGACAGGGGGACGGCCAGCGCCAGCGACAGTTCCAGCGCTCGTCTGCGGCGGTGGGTGCGTGTGGGGTGGAGTTCCTGTGGGCCGGGGCGGCGGATCAGCACCGCGTCGGCGGGTGGCTTCGTGAAGGTCGTCATGCCGGTACCGCCTCCTTCCTGAGCAGGTCCCACAGTTCGCTTCTCAGGGCGGTGAACTCGGGTGTGGCGCGGATGTCGCCGGTGCGCGGGCGGGGGAAGGGCGGGCGGTGCTCGGCGATGATCCGGCCCGGGCGGGCGGACATGACCAGGACGCGGTCGCCGAGGACGATCGCCTCCTCCAGGCTGTGGGTGATGAAGAGGGTGGTCGTCCTCAGGGACTGGGTGATGTCCAGGAGCTCGTCCTGGAGGATGGTGCGCAGTTGGGCGTCCAGCGCTGCGAACGGCTCGTCCATCAGCAGGAGTTCGGGTTCCACGGCCAGGGCGCGGGCGATCGCCACGCGCTGGCGCATACCGCCGGAGAGGGTGGCCGGGAAGGCGTCCGCGAAGTCCGACAGGGCCATACGGGCCAGCCAGTCGTCGGCGCGGGCGTTCGCCTCGCGGCGCGGGACGCGTTGGATGTCCAGGCCGAAGCGGACGTTCGCTCGGACGGTCTTCCAGTCGTAGATGCCGTAGTCCTGGAAGATCATGGCGGCCGGGCGCCGGTTCGAGGTGCGGATCTCCAGGGTGCCGGTGCTGGGGCGGAGCAGGCCCGCGGCGATGCGGAGGAGGGTCGACTTGCCGCAGCCGGACGGGCCGACGACGCAGACGAACTCGCCGGGGGCGACGGTCAGGTCGAGGGGACCGAGGGCTTGGATCGTGCGGGGGGTTCGGCCGAAGGCTCGGGTGAGGTTGTGGGCCTTGAGTTTGGGGTGCGGTGGGTGGGGCGAGTGAGGTGTGTGTGGTGAGTGTGGCGGATACGGCTCTCCCACTTCGGTCTCCTCGCGGAGTGCGGAACGGACGTGTGGGTGCGTGGGTGCGTGCGTGGGGTGACGTACTGGTGGGTGTCGTTGACCATATGACGACCCGTCAGATTCTGGAACCCTGTGCGTCGCCGGTGCAGCACAAAGCCCCGGCACTCAGCAGTGCCGGGGCTCGGGGTGGCTGTCTCAGGCCGTCGCGCAGTTCGGGCAGATGCCGCGGTACGTCACCTCGACGTCCGAGACCGTGAAGCCGAAGCGCTCGGTGTCGGGGAGGTCGGCCATCGGGTTGCCCGTCGGGTGGACGTCCCGGATCGCGCCGCACTGGGCGCAGACCAGGTGGTGGTGAGGGCGATGGGCGTTCGGGTCGTACCGCTTCGCCCGCTTGTCGGTGGAGACTTCGAGCACCTCGCCGAGGGTGACCAGCTCGCCCAGCGTGTTGTAGACGGTCGCCCGGGAGATCTCGGGCAGCTTGGCGACGGCTCGTGCGTGCACCTCGTCGGCCGTCAGGTGGACGTGATCGCCGGCGAGCACCTCGGCCACGACGCGCCGCTGCGCGGTCATCCGCCATCCGCGTCCGCGCAGCCGTTCCAGAAGGTCACTCATGGAGAACACCTTAACAGCAGAGCGACCAGGTTCCGAATGGGTGTGACTTTGGAGGGCAACTTGTTTTAGATGAAGTCTAGTGTGGAGGAGGGTCGACTTTCCGGCGAGGGTGGGTCCCCCATGCCTTTTGGGGCGGTGGGGGACGGCGGGCGTCTGGGGTCAGGCCGGGGCGTGCTGGCGGACCGGGGCCCAGCAGCGGATGATGTCGCGGACCGAGACGATGCCGACGGGTTCGCCGTGGTCCAGGACGATCAGGTGGCGGAAGCCGCCGTGTGCCATGGCGCGGGCCGCCTCCTCCAGGGTCCATGACGGGGCCGCGAACACGACGTCCGTAGTGGTGTGGTCGTGGGCGCGCTCGATGTCCGGGTTCTGTCCGAGGCCGACGGAGTTGAGGATGTCGCGTTCGGTGAGGATGCCGATACCGCCTGCGTCGGGGTCGTGGACCACGGCCGCGCCGACCCGACGGGCGGACATCAGCGCGGCGGACTGGCGAAGGGTGTGAGTGGGGCCGATGGTGAGGACCACGGTGCTCATGGCGTCACGTACGAGCATGGATGGAGCCACCTCCTGAAGTGCCCCCGCACCGTTTGTTCACCGATTCACAAATTCACAAGTGGGGGGACTCTCAGGTTGGCAGGTAAAGCGCGGGTCAACAAGGGGGCGCGTGAAGCTGGGTTCGGGGCGTATGGAGCACTCGGTGCGCGTGGTGCGCCCGAGCCGCTGCAACAGCGCTGGTGGTCGCGTCGGCAGCGCTGGGCGCTGTCTCAGTGACGCTCGTTGAGGTATCCCAGAAGCTCGTCGTGCAGTACGCCGTTCGAGGCGGCCGCGTTGCCGCTGTGCGGGCCCGGGCGGCCGTCGAGGCCGGTGAAGGTGCCGCCGGCCTCCGTGACGACGATCGCGGTGGCGGCCATGTCCCAGAGGGAGAGTTCGGGCTCGGCGCAGATGTCCACCGATCCCTCGGCGACCATCATGTACGGCCAGAAGTCGCCGTACGCGCGCGTGCGCCATACCTCGCGGGTGAGGTCGAGGAAGCCGTTGAGCCGTCCCTGCTCCTCCCACCCGCTCAGCGAGGAGTACGCGAACGAGGCGTCCGTCAGTTTCGAGACGCGGGAGACCTGGAGGCGGGTGGCGGAGGAGAGACTGCGGCCGGAGAAGGCGCCGTGGCCGTTCGCGGCCCACCAGCGCCGGCCCAGGGCGGGTGCGGATACGAGGCCCACGACCGGCTGGTAGCCGCCTTCGCCTGCCTCCATCAGGGAGATGAGGGTGGCCCAGACGGGGACGCCGCGTACGTAGTTCTTGGTGCCGTCGATCGGGTCGATGACCCAGCGGCGGGGGCCGGTGCCCTCGACGCCGTACTCCTCGCCGAGGATGGCGTCTCTTGGGCGGGCGCGCTGGAGTTGACCGCGGATCAGCTCCTCGGCGGCCTTGTCGGCCTCGCTCACCGGGGTCATGTCCGGCTTGGTCTCGACCTTGAGGTCGAGGGCCTTGAAGCGGGCCATGGTGGCGGCGTCGGCGGCGTCCGCGAGGACGTGGGCGAGGCGTAGGTCGTCGAGGTAGTCCGGCATGGGACGAACCGTATCTGTCGTGCTTGGGGTGGGGCTACATGGCCGGGGATCATGGGCGGGTTGCGGGACGGGGGATTTCGCCCCCGCCGCCCCTGCCCGTCCCATCCTCCAGGGGCTCTGCCCCTTCGACCCCGGCCCCTTGGGGGGGGGGGGGGGGGGGCGCCACCCCCTCATCGGCCCGGCCCGGCCGTGTGATATCACCGCCGCTGGGGCTGAAAGGCGCTGGTCGGCGTTGGGGGAGTGGCCGTGGCCTTTGAGTGGGTGGGGCATGTGGGGTGGGCTGCTGGGCCGTGTTGGGGGGTGGTGGGCTGGCGTCTGTGTCTCCGGCCGGTCGCCGGGGGGCCGCGCGTCTGCGTGGAATGGCGCCCCCGCATGCGCTCGCGAACCCTTGACAGTGCCCTCGTGCGCGTCAAATCTGGGCGCAGAGCCGCTCGGTCCTGGGAGGCGACGATGCCTGCAGCGCGGGAATCCCTGCTGGACTCCGCTTATACGGCGCTGGCGCGCCGGCCGTGGTCCGCCGTGCGGATGGTGGACGTGGCCGCGGCGGCCGGAGTGTCCCGGCAGACCCTGTACAACGAGTTCGGGAGCAAGGAAGGCCTCGCCCGCGCGCTTGTGCGCAGGGAGGCCGACGGTTATCTCGCCGGTGTGGACCGCGCCCTCGCCACACACAGCGACGCCCGCGAGCGCCTCACCGCCACCGCCGAGTGGACCGCCGGACTCGCCCGCGACAACGCCCTGGTCCGCGCCATGCTCACCGGCTGCTGGAGCGAGCGCCTGCCCTCGCCGACCCTCTCCGCCGTGCCGTCCTCCTCCGCCGTACCGGCACAGCGGCGGGCCGACGGGCCGCTGCCGTCGCCCGGCGACTTCGTGGCCCTCGTCCGCGACCGCGCCGTGGCGGTGCTGTCCGGGCCCGGCGTCAACAAGTCCGACAGCGCCGACCTCGCCCGCTCCTGCGAACTGGTCGTCAGGCTGGCGCTGTCCTGTGTCGCCGCGCCACCCGGGGAAGGGGGTGTCTCCGATCTCGTGCGGAGCGCCCTGCACCGGCAGTTGGCCGGCTGACCCCAGGGGAGCCGGTCAGTGCGACGAGCCCGACAGCTGCAATCCGATGACGCCCACGATCACCAGGCTGATCGACACGATCTTCAGCGTCGACACCAGGTCCCCGAGGAAGATCATCCCGTAGATCGCCGTGCCCGCCGCTCCGATGCCCGTCCACACCGCGTACGCGGGGCCCACGTCCAGTTTCCTCAGTGACAGCGTCAGGAGTCCGAAGCTGCCGAGGGCGAAGATGCAGAAGGCGACGGTCGGCCAGAGCCGGGTGAAGCCGTGGGACAGCTTGAGGCAGACGGCGAAGCCGGTTTCGAGCAGACCCGCCACTATGACCAGCAGCCACGCCATGTGCTGTCCTCCCGTGTCCCCGCGTACCTGTGACCGCTTCGTCAGGCTTTGGTCAGGCTTGGATCCGGCTTGGTGCGATTATGCCCTTACCGGACTCACGGAGAGACAAACAACGCGGAGGTCAAACGGCTTCCTCAGTCCCCCTCCGTGCGCTCCCGTGTCGCCAGCAGTCGGCGCAGTGAGTAAAGGCGGGCCGGGTCGGCGTGGCCCTCTTCCGCCCACTGGTCCAGCGCGCAGTCCGGCTCATCATGACTGCACGCACGCGGGCAGCCCTCGGTTCCCGGTTCCAGGTCGGGGAACGCGTGGATCACCCGGGACGGATCGATGTGGGCCAGACCGAAGGAACGGACGCCCGGGGTGTCGATCACCCAGCCTTCGACCGCCGTCAACGGCAGCGCCAGCGCTGACGTCGTCGTATGCCGGCCGCGCCCGGTCACCGCGTTCACATGCCCGGTCGAACGCCGGCGCTCCTGCGGCACCAACGCGTTCACCAGCGTCGTCTTGCCCACGCCGGAGTGGCCGACGAACGCCGTGACCCTGCCGTCCAGATACTCCCGGACCCGGTCCGCGGCGCCGCCGTCCTCCAGTTCCTCGCGGCTGGTGACGACATGGGGTATGTCCAACGCCCCGTACAGCTCCAGGAGTTCGTCCGGTGGCGCCAGGTCCGACTTCGTCATCACCAGCAGCGGTTCCAGACCGCCGTCGTACGCCGCCACCAGGCAGCGGTCGATCAGCCGGGGCCGCGGCTCGGGGTCGGCGAGGGCGGTGACGATGGCGAGTTGGTCGGCGTTGGCCACCACGACCCGCTCGAACGGGTCGTCGTCGTCCGCGGTGCGGCGCAGCAACGACGTCCGCTCCTCGATGCGCACGATGCGCGCCAGGGTGTCCTTCTTGCCGGACAGGTCGCCGACCAGGGCCACCCGGTCCCCGACCACCGCCGCCTTGCGGCCGAGCTCGCGGGCCTTCATCGCCAGTACGATCCGGTCCTCGACCAGGCAGGTCAGCCGCCCGCGGTCGACGGTGAGGACCATGCCCTCGGCGGCGTCCTCGTGCTTGGGCCGGATGTTCGTCCGGGGTCGGGTGTTCCGACGTCCGGGGCGGGTGCGGATGTCGTCCTCGTCGGTGTGCTTGCCGTAGCGGCGCATCGCGGTGTCCCCTACGCCCCGAGCATCCCGGTCCACAGCTCGGTGAAGTCCGGCAGGGTCTTCGCCGTCGTCGCCACGTTCTCGATCCGGACGCCCTCGACCGCGAGGCCGATGATCGCGCCGGCCGTCGCCATGCGGTGGTCCTCGTAGGTGTGGAAGACACCGCCGTGCAGTCGGCGCGGGCGGATGTGCAGGCCGTCGGCGGTCTCGGTGACGTCACCGCCGAGTTCGTTGATCTCCTTGGTGAGCGCGGCCAGGCGGTCCGTCTCGTGCAGCCGCAGGTGCGCCACCCCGCGCAGCGTGGACGGGGAGTCGGCGAGGGCCGCCACCGCCGCGATGCCGGGGGTCAGCTCGCCGACCTCGCTCAGGTCCACGTCGATGCCGTGGATCGCACCCGAACCGGTGAACACGAGCCCGTACTCGGTGAGTTCGCAGGAACCGCCCATCTCGGTGAAGATCTCCCGCAGCCGGTCACCGGGCTGGGTGGTCCGGGACGGCCAGTCCGGGACGAGGACCTTGCCGCCGGTCACCAGCGCCGCCGCCAGGAACGGCTGGGCGTTGGACAGGTCCGGCTCGATGGTCAGATCGCGGCCGAGCAGGGCGCCCGGCGTGACCCGCCAGACGTTCGGCTCGCCGCCCGACTCCGGGGTGTCCACCTGGGCACCGACCGAGCGCAGCATGTCGACGGTCATGCGGATGTGCGGCATGGAGGGGAGGGTGCCGCCGATGTGGCGGACCTCCACGCCCTGGTTGAAGCGCGGGCCGGACAGCAGCAGCGCCGACACGAACTGGGACGACGACGAGGCGTCGATCTCCACGGGGCCGCCCTCCAGAGCGCCCCCGCCGTGCACCGTCAGCGGCAGCGCGCCCCGGCTGTCGTCGTCGATCCGGGCGCCGAGGACGCGCAGGGCGTCGATCACGCCGTTCAGGGGGCGCTCGTACGACCTCGGGTCGCCGTCGAAGCGGATGGGGCCGTCGGCCAGCGCGGCGACCGGCGGCAGGAAGCGCATCACCGTGCCGGCGTTGCCGACGTCGACCGTGGCCGGGCCGCGCAGCCCCGCGGGGAGCACCCGCCATGCCTCGCCGGTGCCCTCGGGGCCCACGCCCTCCTCGATGCCGACGCCCATCGCGCGCAGGGCGCCGGCCATCAGCAGGGTGTCGCGGGAGCGCAGGGGGCGGCGCAGCCAGCCGGGTTCGCTCGCGAGGGCGGCGAGGACGAGGGCTCGGTTGGTGACCGACTTGGACCCGGGCACGTGGACCGTCGCGTCGACGGCTCCGCTCGCGTGCGGGGCGGGCCAGAGGGCGGTGGGTGCGGCGGGGTTTTGGGCCATGGGTTCACTTTATAAGGAGCGTGTGGTTCGGGTGCGGGGCCGATGGGGCTGGTCGCGCCCCGCGGCGGAGCCGCACATCACACCGCCCCGCGCCCCTGTGACCTGCGCCCCTTCGGGGCTTGTCACATCTCCAGCAACCAGCGGCCGCCACCTATCAATGAGCACAGCGACACCGCGTGGAACAAGAAGAACCACAACCCCGCCGGTGCGTGGGTCAGGCGCGACAGCTGGTCCGCGTCCGAGTCGCCGGCTCCGCCCCGCGCCCGCTTCGCCTGCAGCTCGAACGCCGGCCGTACCCCGCCCAGCAGCAGGAACCACACCACCACGTACGCGAACGCCGCCTGCACCTGTGGCCCCGTCAGCCAGCTCACCAGGACGAACGTGCCGCCTGCCACGAACACGGTCAGCGCCCCGTAGGCGTTGCGGATCATCACCAGCATCGCCACCAGCAGGACCGTCGCCAGCCACAGGAGCAGGGTGATGCGGCCGGCGGCCAGCAGGGCGGCGCCGCCGAGGCCCAGGAGCGGGGGAGCCGTGTAGCCGGCGGCGGCGGTGAGGATCATGCCGATGCCGTGCGGCTTGCCGCGGCTGACGGTGAGGCCGCTGGTGTCGGAGTGCAGGCGTATGCCGGTCAGCGTCCGGCCGGTCAGCAGCGCGACCAGGCCGTGGCCGCCCTCGTGGGCGATGGTGATGGCGTTGCGCGAGATACGCCACAGGCCGTGCGGGACGATCACGACGAGCGCCACGACCAGGGTGACGATCACGACCCACACATCGGGGTCGGGCTGAGTACCGGAGACCTCGTCCCAGAGGGAGGCGAGGGAGGCGGATGCGGTCCTGTCCATGTGCGGTGATGGCTCCCTGTGGTCGTCTGGAATCTGGCAGTGTTGCACGTATGTGCGGACGGTATGCAGCCAGTCGTGGACCCGAGGATCTCGCAGGAATCTTTGAGATCGAGCAGTGGGAGCCCGAGGAGACCCTTGAGGCGGACTACAACGTGGCTCCGACCAAGGAGGTCCACGTCGTCCTCGACCGTCCCTTGAAAGACGTGGCCGAGCCGCGGCCGGTTCGACAGCTGCGCAAGCTGAAGTGGGGGCTGGTGCCCAGCTGGTCCAAGACCCCCGAGAGCGCCTTCAAGATGATCAACGCCCGCGCCGAGACGGTGCACGAGAAGCCGTCGTACCGCAGGGCGTTCTCCTCCCGGCGCTGCATCATCCCCGCCGACGGCTACTACGAGTGGGTCACCGGCAGGCAGGAGCGGGACCTGGAGGTCGAGGGGAAGAAGAAGCGGCCGCGCAAGCAGCCGTACTTCGTGCTGCCCGCCGACGGGTCGGTGTTCGCGATGGCGGGGCTCTACGAGTTCTGGCGGGACCGGACGCTGCCCGACGACCACGCGCAGGCCTGGTGGGTGACCTGCTCCGTGATCACGACCGAGGCGGAGACGACCCCGCTCGCCGTGGCGCCCGAGGACGGCCCGCACACGCTCGCCGAGATCCACCCCCGGATGCCGCTGATGCTGACCCCGGACCGCTGGGACGCCTGGCTCGACCCGTCCCGCACGGAGCCCGACGAGCTGCGTTCGCTGCTCGAACCGCCGCCGCCCGGGCTGATGCGCGCCTACCCGGTCTCCACGCTGGTCAGCAATGTACGCAACAACGGCCCGGAGCTGCTGAAGGAGCTCGACGGGCCGGAAGAGGGCACGCTCTTCTGACGCGCGGCCCGCGTGCGCCGGCCGTACCGGGCGCACGCGGACCGCACTTACGCATACATACGCATATCGCCGGAGACGGTCAGCCGACCCCGGCCGGAGTGAGCGCGGTCAGCGCCTCCCGTACCGTCGCCCGGGCCAGCGCGGCCGTGGGGTCCACCACCGGGAGGCCTGCGCTCAGGTCGCCGAGCAGCAGGGGCAGCTCGGTGCAGCCCGCCACCAGCAGGCCCGCACCCCGGGCCGCCAGCTCCTCGGCGGCGCGCTCGATCAGGCAGACCGTGGCCGGGCCGAGGTCGCCCGCCTTGACCCGGCGGATGGCGCCCGTCACGGCCTCGCCCTGGGTGAGCTCGCCGGGCACCACGACCCGCAGGCCCGCCGCCGCCAGGGCCCGCTGATAGAGCTCGGCGCGCACCGTGCCGGTCGTGGCCAGGAGCCCGACGGACGTCACGTCCGGGTGGTGGCGGCGGATCTCGGTGACGGTCTCCGCGATCATGTCGAGCATCGGGACGCGCACGCTGCCGCGTACCTCGTCGAGGAAGGCATGCGCGGTGTTGCACGGGGTCGCGATGACCCGTGCGCCCATCGCCTCAAGCCGGTGCGCACCGCGCACGAGCCAGGGCGTCGGGTCGGGTCCGCGCCCGGTCAGCGCCGCCGAGCGGTCCGGGACCGTCGGGTCGGCCCAGACCACCACCGGCAGATGGTCCTGGTCGACGCCCGCCGGGGTCGCGTCGATGACCTTCCGGTAGAAGTCGACCGTGGCCAGCGGGCCCATTCCGCCCAGGATTCCGATGGACGTTCCCATGGACATCTCATGTCCCCCATTGGTCGAGTGCGAGCTTGCCGACCAGCACGGTCACGACGACGAGCAGCACCGCCCGTACGAATCCGCTGCCGCGCTTGAGTGCCATACGGGCGCCCACCGAGGCGCCCGCGAGGTTGAACAGCGCCAGGAAGGGCGCGAGCGCCCACAGCACCGTTCCCTGGTACGCGAACATCGCGAGCGCGCCCAGGTTCGTCCCGACGTTGACGACCTTCGCGGTCGCCGACGCCGTGACCATGTCCATGGACAGGACCGCGACCAGGCCGATCACCAGGAAGGTCCCGGTGCCGGGGCCGAGCAGGCCGTCGTAGAAGCCGATGCCCGCGCCGACGACCACGACGGCCGTCAGGATCCGATGCCGGGTCACGGCGCCGCCGGGACGCTGTCCGAACTGCGGCTTCAGGACGACGAAGGCGGCGACACCGACCAGCAGCACCATGATCACGGGGCGCAGCACCGTGCTGTTCACCCCGGCCGCGAAGAACGCCCCGCCCACCGCGGCCAGCGCCGCGACCGAGCCGAGCCGGGCCGCGAGCCGCACGTCGACGCGGGCTCTGCGGGCATACGTCACCGCGGCGGCCGAGGTGCCGACGACGCCGACGGCCTTGTTGGTACCGAGGGCGTACGCCGGGGCCAGCTGCGGGAAGGCGATCAGCAGGGCGGGCACCTGGAGGAGCCCGCCGCCGCCGACCACCGCGTCCACCCAGCCCGCGAGCGCGGCGGCGACGCAGAGCAGCACCGCCGCGGTGAGGGTCAGGTCATGCACGGGCGTAGCTGTCCTTGCTGAGCACGCGGCCCCCGGCCCGCACCAGGACGTCGGCGCGCAACTCGCCGGGGTAGGGGTAGAACCGGCGCAGCCAGCGGTCCTGGCCGTCGTAGAGCGGGGTGAAGTCGCTGCGGCCGTGCACCACGATCCGGTTGTCGACCAGGAGCAGTTCACCGCGGTCGGCCCGCACCGCGCGGTGCACCGTGTGCATGGCGCGGTTGAGGCGCTCCAGGGCCGCCTGCGCCTCGTCGTCCGTGCCGAAGGTGTTGTGCATGTTGAACCGCACCCGGGTGCCGGGGGCGTCGGCCGGGCCGTCCATGAGCACCGGGTGCGGCTCGGTCACCGGCCGCTCCTCCTCGGCGAGCCCCCGGGTGAAGGAGAGCGGGAAGCGGCTGCGGTAGCGGTCGGTGCGCAGCAGCTCCCGGTCGGCGGCCGTGAGCAGCGGCTCGGCCTCGCGGACCGAGGCGACCATGGTGGCGGCCCGCCGGTCGTGGTCGGGGCGCAGGCACAGCAGGCCCAGGTGCGAGGGCCGTACCGGATGGTGGACGTTCTCGGTGTGGAAGTCGAAGAGCGTGGAGCCGGAGTTCAGGGGCTTCGCCGCGTCGGTGGGGACCGGGTACACGTCGTGCACGAGGGCCCCGGACTTCTCGTCCTCGTAGCCGATGAGCCCGCCCAGCGGGTGGGCCACCAGGGCGACCAGCAGGCTGGAGGGGTGCGTCTCACCGAGGACGTTGGAGCCGTACGCCGACGGCGTCGTCGGGATGTCGCCGACGGGCAGTCCGCGCACCACGAGCAGGCCGTGGTCCGGCGGTGTGTCCCGGAAGGACTCGATGCCCTCGCGCAGCCGGGCCGGCAGCCGCTGGGCGAGCGCGGCGAACGCCTCGGTCTGCAGGCTCTCTTCCAAGGGCCCCGTCAGCCGTGCCGCGACCTGGACCAGCCCTTCCAGTCGCTTGGTGTCGGCCGGTTCGAGGGTGAGCGCGGCGAGGTCCGCACGGGGTTCCGCAGTAGTGGTCATGCCGAAGATCATTCGGCTCCAACAGGGGCTGCGACCAGGGGAGTTGACCGTCCGGAAACGTCCATGACCCGCACCGGTCACGCCTGGTACCTGTCCGGTAGGGGACGCGGCCTGATGCGGACGCGCCCCGGCGTCCCGTCGTGTGCGTGCGGTGCGGCAGCATGTGGGGTGGCGCGGCAACGTCTTCGGGGGAGGTGTCCGCCATGTCTGAAGTTTCCTTTTTCTCCTTCATATGGGGATGATCGGTGCGATCGATGCGGTCCGTGTCCTTGTCCGCGGTCAACGCCGGCGTGGTGGCGATGGCGGTCTCCTACGCGGGACCGCTCGCCCTCGTCCTGGCCGCGGCCGACGCGGCCGGTCTGAGCCCGGCGCAGAGTTCGTCGTGGGTGTGGGCGATATCCATCGGCGCGGGCCTGACCTGTGTGGGGCTCAGCTGGTGGAGTCGCACCCCGGTGATCACGGCGTTCTCGACGCCGGGGGCGGCCATCCTGGTCACGGCCCTCGCCCAGCACGACTACGCCGAGGCCGTCGGCGCCTTCCTCGTCGCGGGTGTCGCGGCCACGGTGCTGACCGCCACGGGGGTGTTCGCCCGGGTCCTCGCCCGGATCCCGGACGGAATCGTCTCGGCGATGCTCGCCGGGATCCTCTTCTCGTTCGGCACGGCGATCTTCACCTCGCTGCGCTCCGCCCCGCTGCTCGCGGGCGCGATGGTGATCGGCTACCTGCTCGCCAAGCGACTGTGGCCGACCTACGCCGTGATGTGCGCGCTGGCCGTGGGGCTCGCCGTCGCCGCGGCCGACGGCGGTCTCGGCCTGGACATCGAGGGCCCCGGCCTGGCCGTGCCGCACCTGACGGCACCGCACTTCTCGGTGGGGGCGCTCATCGGCATCGGCGTACCGCTGCTGGTCGCCACGCTCGCCGGGCAGTACGCGCCGGGGATGGCGGTGCTGCGCGCGGACGGCTACCGGCCCGACGAGCGCGTGATCTGCGGTACCACCGGTGTGGTGTCGACGCTGCTCGCACCCTTCGGCTCGCACGCGATCAACCCGGCGGCCATCACCGCCGCGATCTGCACCGGCCCCGAGGCGCACCGCGACCCGGCCAGGCGGTGGATCGCCGGTGTGAGCTGCGGCGTCGGCTATCTGGTCGTGGGCTGCTTCGGCTCCACCCTCGTCGCCCTGTTCACCGGACTGCCCCACGCGCTCGTGGCGACCCTGGCCGGAGTGGCGCTGCTCGGCGCGCTCTCCGGCAGCCTGGCCCGCACGGTCGCCGACGAACGCCACCGCGAGGCCTCCGTCATCACCTTCCTCGCGACCGCCTCCGGAGTGACGGTCGCCGGCATCGGCTCACCCTTCTGGGGACTGCTCGCCGGGGTCCTCGCGCACGTCCTGCTCAAGATCGGCGGACGCCAGCCAGCCGGCCCGCTCGGCGAGGACGGCGACCTGGAACCGGCTGGTGGCGCCGAGCACGGAGGTCAGGTCGTTGACCAGCCGGCGGACGGTGCGGTCGGAGACACCGAGGCGCCGCGCGACCGCCTCGTCGGTCAGACCCTCCGCAAGTAGCCGCAGGACCGCCCGCTGCCGCCGGTCGGGCCGGCCCTCCGGGGCCTCCTGCCCGGCGGTGCGCGCCCCGGTGTCGAAGGCGGCGGCGTGCGCCCACACATGCTCGAACTGGCTGCGGAACACCTCGACCAGCGAGGGGTCGTAGACGACGACGGCCGCCTGCTGCCCGTCCGTGCCGGTGGCGGGCACGATCGCCAGATGCCGGTCGACGACGATGAGCCGGTGCGGCAGCGTCACGGCGGTACGCACCTGCCCGCCCGCCTTGCGCAACTCCCGGAGATACGCCGCCATATGGGGCAGCGCGGCCGTCGAGGCGAGATGCACGGTACGCATCACGACACCGCGCCGCAGCGCCCGCCGGTCGCGCGCCAGCCCCTCCTCCACCATGTACTCGGGCACCCCGCGGCCCGGGTGCAGCGAGATCACCTCGTCGTGGGCCTGCTGGGCGGCGTCCTCCAGGGCGGCCGCGATGTTGGTCGTGCCCTCCACGAGCTGGGCCTGGGTGCCGGACAGACGCATGGCGTGGATGGGGTGGAAGTCGGTGAGCATCCGCACCATCGCCTCGCGGGTGCGGGCGGTCTGCTCGACGAGCTCGGCGACGCGGCGGGCGTCGGCGGCGAGGAGGTGGTCGAGCGCGGACTCGGACGACACACAGGCCCACCCGCTGGGCGTGGCGGTGGTCCGCACCAGCAGGCCGAGCCCGGACAGGACCTGGATGGCCACCGCGTACTCGTCGCTGCTCCAGCCGAGCCGCCGGCACACGGCCGCCGGTGTCCACCCGGCGTCCTGGACGGCGATCGCATAGAGACTCTGCCCGAGCTTGTGCTCCAGCACGGCGCTCCCGGTCACTGCTTCCCCCTCGTCGACGCTGCCCCCGGACGCGAGGAAAGGCCGCCCCTCCCGCCCGGGGACGTGACGGCCTCGTCACACAGCCGATCACCCTACGCCGAACGCAGCAGGCGGCACCGGCCCGAAGAGGGCAGACTCTTCTGACGTGACGACCGAGTCTGACGTGATGACCGAGATCATCGGTACGGATGCGGGGGACGCCCGCATCACCTGGCACCGGGCGCCAGAGCCCCGGCTGGTCCTGGCGGTGAGCCATGGCGCCGGCGGCGGCATCGGCGCGCGGGACCTCGTGGCGCTCGCGGAAGCCCTCCCGGCCCAGGGAGTGACCGTCGCACTCGTCGAGCAGCCCTGGCGGGTGGCCGGCAAGAAGGTGGCGCCCGCGCCCAAGACGCTGGACGTCGGCTGGCGGGGCCTGTGGCCCGCGCTCGCCGCACACGGGCTGCCCGTGATCTCCGGCGGGCGCAGCGCCGGAGCCCGCGTCGCCTGCCGTACGGCCGTCGAGCTGGGCGCCCGTGCCGTGCTCGCCCTCAGCTTCCCCCTGCACCCGCCCGGCAAGCCCGAGAAGTCCCGCGCCGACGAGCTGCTCGGGGCCGGGGTGCCCACCCTCGTCGTCCAGGGCGGGAACGATCCGTTCGGGAAGCCCGAGGAGTTTCCCGAGGGAGATCACGAGCTGGTCGAGGTGCCGTACGGCGATCATGGTTTGGCCGTGCCCAAGCGGGCGCCCCTCGACCAGGACGAGGCCGTGGCGATCGTCACGGACGCGGTGGTCAAGTGGGTCGAGTCACTCGGGTAAAGGTTCGGGAATGTCGGAGGCCCGGCCTTGGTTGTGGCGGACAGCGGTGCTGAACCACCAGCGCCGACGTCGTAGGAGAGGAAGTCCGCCGCATGGGTTCGACCTTCTGCCCGGCCCGTAGCAACCGTTCTGACCTGGAGTGGACGGTGCTGCACGCGGCCAGGACCGCTCCTATTCGAGGGGCGGCCGGTACGGCAGGTCGTCTATCCTCCGATTCAGGCGGGACCGGATTCGGCCCTGCCCGCAATCTTGAGGAGGTGGGTCCGGTTCCCGGTACCGACGCAGGGACCGACAACGGCCAGGCGGAGCAGCCCGAGGGCCTGGGCACGAGCGTGGACGCGTCCACGGAGTCGACCTCGGAGCGCAGCGCGCGCTTCGAGCGGGACGCGCTCGAATTCCTCGACCAGATGTACTCGGCCGCGCTGCGCATGACGCGCAACCCGGCCGACGCCGAGGACCTGGTGCAGGAGACCTACGCCAAGGCGTACGCGTCCTTCCACCAGTTCCGCGAAGGCACCAACCTGAAGGCGTGGCTGTACCGGATCCTCACCAACACCTTCATCAACTCCTACCGCAAGAAGCAGCGTGAGCCGCAGCGTTCGGCGGCGGAGGAGATCGAGGACTGGCAGCTCGCGCGTGCCGAGTCGCACATGTCGACCGGTCTGCGCTCCGCCGAGTCGCAGGCGCTCGACCACCTGCCCGACTCGGACGTGAAGGAAGCGCTCCAGGCGATCCCCGAGGAGTTCCGCATCGCCGTCTACCTCGCCGACGTAGAGGGCTTTGCGTACAAGGAGATCGCGGACATCATGGGGACACCCATCGGTACGGTGATGTCCCGGCTGCACCGGGGACGCCGTCAACTGCGCGGCATGCTTGAGGACTACGCCCGTGAGCGCGGCATGGTCCCGGCCGGTGCCGGAGAGTCGAACGAAGCGAAAGGCTCGGGCTCATGAGCTGCGGAGAGCCGCACGAGACGGATTGCAGTGAGGTACTCGATCATCTCTACGAGTTCCTCGACCGTGAGATGCCCGACGCCGACTGCACCAAGTTCGAGCAGCACTTCGAGGAGTGCTCGCCGTGCCTGGAGAAGTACGGGCTTGAGCAGGCCGTGAAGAAGCTGGTCAAGCGGTGCTGCGGACATGACGACGTGCCGACCGACCTGCGCGCCAAGGTGCTGGGGCGGCTCGACCTGATCCGTTCCGGCCAGGCCGTGCCCGAGCACGACGTGACCGTGACGCCGCAGGAATCCTGAACGAACAGTCGTCACTCGAACGTGCTAATCCCCCGGTCATAAGACCGCGGACCTCCCCCCGGCCGCTCTAGGCTTCCGTGCTTGAAGCGCGTGGCCGGGAGGGGCGTATGGAGGCGACACCCGCACCGGCACATGTCTACGTCGGCTGTGTCGTGCTCGCTGCCCTGTACTGCCTGCACACGATGGCGTCGACTCCCGTCGCCTGGTGGGCGGTCGCGCTGCTCGCCGCGCTGTACGCCGGGGGTGAGCGGATCGCCGCCCGGGGCAGGCTCTCGGGCACCTTCTATCCCGTGCTCCTCGCCGGGGCCTTCCTGCTGCCGCCGGCCGCCGCCGCGCTGGTCGCGGTGCCGGGGGCGCTGATCGCCCCGGTCGGCGGACGGCCGCGCCTGCTGCGGCGGGTGTGGCGGGCGGCCCAGCTCGCGGTCGCCGTGTGGATGGCGGCCCGGGTGCACTGGACGCTCGGCGAGCACGACGCCGTGGACGCCTCCGACTTCCCGTACGAACTCGCGCCCGCCGCAGCCGCGGTGCTCGCGTTCTGCCTGGTCCTCACCGTGCTGGACGGCGGCATCCTGGCGCTCGCCGAGCGGGTGCCCGGACGGCGCGCCTGGCGGGGGCTGTTCCTGCGCTCCCTCGCCCCCATCGCCGTACACGGACTGGCCGGACTGATGATGGCCGTGCTGTGGCGCAGCCCGTACGGCCCGGTCGCCGCGCTGCTCGTGCTGCTGCCGATGTATGTGTCGTGGTGGGTGTTCGCCCAGTACCACCGGGAACGCGCGGCGCACCAGGCGACCATCCGGGCGCTCGTCCAGGCCGTCGACATCAAGGACGGCTACACCCGCGGCCACAGCGAGCGGGTCGGACAGGCCTCGATGATGATCGCGCGTGAGCTGGGCATGGCCGACGAGCGCGTCGAGGTGGTGCGGTTCGCCGGGATCCTGCACGACGTGGGGAAACTGGGCGTGCCCACCCGGCTGCTGCGCAAGGACGGGCCGCTCACCCCCGAGGAGCGCCGGGTGATCGAGCTGCATCCCGAGTACGGCCATGAGATGGTCCGCGGGATCTCCTTCCTCGGCGAGGCCCGGGCGGCCGTACTCCACCACCATGAGCGGCTGGACGGGAGCGGCTACCCCTACGGGCTGAGGGGGAACCAGATCCCGGAGCCGGCCCGGGTGGTGGCGGTCGCGGACGCGTTCGACGCGATGACGTCGACCCGGTCCTACTCACGGGCCCGGCCCGTGTCCGTGGCCCTGCGCGAGCTGGAGCGATGCGCGGGCGCGCAGTTCGACCCGCGGATGGTCAAGGCCCTCGCCCGAGCCGTGGGCCGGCACGGATGGCGTCCCGCGGTGACCGCCGACGAGACCTGTACGCCGCTTCCCCGCCCGCCGGTCGCCGGGGTCACCGGGGGAGCGCACCGTTGAACGCCCCCTGCGCCCCCGGAGCGACGGGGGGACCGCCCCGCCTCCTCGCCCTCGTGCACACCGCCGCCGCCCTGCTGGCCGCCGTCTCTCTCCTCGGCACCCTGCGGCACGGCCTCGACGAACGCGGTACGGCCCTCGCCTTCGGCGTCCTGGTCGTCGTCGGCGAGCTCACCCGGTGGACCGGCACGGAGGGCAGGGAGGCCGCCCCGCTCGGCGCCGCCGCGGCACTGTCGTACGCCCTGCTCGGGGAGGACGGCGGGCACCCCACGCACCACGGCGTCCAGCAGGTCGTCGCCGTCGTCCTCGCCGCCTCGCTCCTCGGCAGCGTGCCGCACATCGCACGCGGGCGCCCCGTGCTCGACCATGTCGCCCGGCGGGTGCTCACCGTCGGGTTCGCCGCCGTCTGCTTCCAACCCCTGTACAACCAGGGCACGTTCCACGGCTGGGGCACCGCCTACGCCCTCCTCCTGCTCGCGATCCTCACCCTGACCGCCCTGTGCGACGCCCTGCTCGCCGCCGCGCTGGCGCACTCGCGCACCCGGTGGCCGTTCGGGCCGCTGCTGCGGGACGAGCTGCGGGCGACCCTCGGCATCGGGTCGGCGGTCTGCGCGACGGGCGCGGTGATGGCGCTGGCGGTCGCCGTGGTCGGGCTGTGGGCGCTGCCCGTCTTCTCGCTCCCGCTGCTGCTCACCCAGATGTCCTTCCGCCGGTACGCCGGGGTACGGGCCACCTACCGGCAGACCATCGCCTCCCTGGCCCGGGCCACCGAGATCGCCGGGTACACGCCGGCCGGACACGCCCGGCGGGTGGCCGCGCTCAGCCGGGAGGTCGGGCGGGACCTGGGCCTGTCCGAGGCCGAGCTCACCGTGCTGGAGTACGCGGCCCTCATGCACGACATCGGGCAGCTCAGCCTGGTCGACCCGGTGCCGGCCGGGGCCACCGCCGTGCTGCCCGTCGAGGAGCAGCGGCGGATCGCGCTGCTCGGCGGGGCCGTCGTACGGCAGACCGGGGTGAATCCGCAGGTGGCGACGGTCGTCGAGCGGCTGGCCGACCCGTGCCCGGAGCAGCCGGTCGCCGCGCGGATCGTGCGGGCCGTGAACGCCTACGAGGAGAAGGCGCGCGACGCCGGTCCCGGAGGGCCGCTGAGAGCGCTGGAGGAGCTGCGGCTGGGTACCGCCGGGGAGTATGCGCCGGAGGTGGTGGGCTCACTTGCGCGCGTGCTGGCCAGAGACAGTCTGGGTATGCCTATGGGTGGGTAACCCATGGGTAATGAGCGCCCTTCCAGCCGTACGTGGTTGGATGCGAATGAGAGTGTGTCCGGGGGCGAGCACTAGCCAGCCCACTCCACGGAACTGGCAGGCGGGAATCGTGAGGATCTTCGGCAAGGGACGGCACCGGCCCTCCGCCTCCTGGCGGCAGGCCACCGACCGGGCGTTCACGCTCATCGGCGACGGCCGGTACGAGGACGCGGGCGCGCTGCTTACACGTGCCGCCGATCTGGAGCCCTGGCTGTCGGAGTCCTGGTTCAACCTCGCGCTGCTGCACAAGTTCCGGCACGACTGGGAGCAGGCCCGGGCGGCCGGACTGCGTGCCGTGGCGCTGCTGGACCGCGAGACCGGGGCGCCCGACTGGTGGAACGTCGGCATCGCGGCCACCGCCCTGCAGGACTGGCCGCTGGCCCGGCGGGCCTGGCAGGCGTACGGACTGCGGGTGCCTGGCGGGGCGGCCGCGTCCGGTGAACCGGTCGGGATGGACCTGGGCAGCGCGGCCGTACGGCTGTCCCCCGAGGGGGAGGCCGAGGTGGTGTGGGGGCGGCGGCTGGACCCCGCCCGGATCGAGGTGCTGTCCATTCCGCTGCCGTCCTCGGGGCGGCGCTGGGGCGAGGTCGTACTGCACGACGGGGTGCCGCACGGGGAGCGGACCACGTCCGCCGGGCATGCCTACCCCGTCTTCGACGAGATCGAGCTGTGGGCGCCGTCGCCGGTGCCGACCTGGGTGGTGCTGCTGGAGGCCGCCACCGAGGCCGACCGGGACGCGCTGGAGCAGCTCGCCGCCGACGCCGGGTTCGCGGCAGAGGACTGGTCGTCGTCCGTGCGGCTGCTGTGCCGGATGTGTTCCGAGTCACGGATGCCGTCGGATGAGGGCGACGGGGAGCATCTGGATCCGCACGACCACAGTGAGCCGGGGCATCCTGGGCCGCTGGGGCATCGCACGGATGGGCAGTTGTGGGTGCCTGAGCGGGAGTGCGGGGTGGCTGCGCCGGCTGCGCTGGTGCGGGGGTTGCTGGACGGGTGGGTCGCGGACAGTCCGGATTCTCGGGATTGGCGGGACTTGGAAGAGGTCTGCTAGTCGCCGTAGGGATCAGGCGGTTCGCAGGCTGCGGGCCGTGTGTGGTTGATCGCGCAGTTCCCCGCGCCCCTTCAGGGGCGCTCCCCGTACCCTGTATCAGCATCACACCCCCTTTTCTTGTGCAGGAAGGCATACGTCGGTCATGGCCCAGCAGGACACCGAGCAGCAGCACGCGGGCGTGCTCCCCGTGGACGACGAGGGGTTCGTCGTCGACACCGAGGACACGGAGGAGCGCGAGAACGCCTGGCATGAGCGCGGCACCTCGCGGCCGATCACCGTCGTGGGGAACCCGGTGCTCCACAAGGAGTGCAAGGACGTCACCGAGTTCGGCGCCGAGCTGGACCAGCTGGTGGCGGACATGTTCGCCTCGCAGCGCACCGCCGAGGGCGTGGGCCTGGCCGCCAACCAGATCGGCGTCGACCTGAAGGTCTTCGTCTACGACTGCCAGGACGACCAGGGCGCACGGCACGTCGGTGTCGTCTGCAACCCCAAGCTCGTCGAGCTGCCCGCCGACCAGCGCCGCCTGGACGACAGCAACGAGGGCTGCCTGTCCGTGCCCACCGCGTACGCGCCGCTCGCCCGGCCCGACTACGCCGAGGTGACCGGGCAGGACGAGAAGGGCAACCCGATCAAGGTGCGCGGCACCGGGTACTTCGCTCGGTGTTTGCAGCACGAGACGGACCACCTCTACGGCTACCTCTACATCGACCGGCTCTCGAAGCGGGAGCGCAAGGACGCGCTTCGGCAGATGGCCGAGAACGAGCCCCGCTACCCGGTGGTCGCGAACGACTGAGGACCGTCGGCAGGTCCCACGAGTCCCTTGCGCACGGCGTCTGTTCAGGATCCTCGTCCTGGCCGGGCGCCGTTCGCATGTCTGTCGCACGTTCGATCCCATACATGCAGATAGTGATCCAGAATCAGTCACATAGGGGGAGATTCTCGGCACAGTGGGGTAGTGAACGAAGCAAATCCGTTCCCAGAACGGTCAGTTATGGTGCTGAATGGAAGCGCGGGGATACGCGACGGCGCACAACTGGCGGCTGAGAGGGGTTTGTTCGTGCATGCTTTCTCACACAGCACCACATCGACACCGACGGCGGTCCCGGTCCCACCATCGCTCTCTCTCCCGGTGATCGAAACAGCGTTTCCCAGGCAACTGCATCCGTATTGGCCCCGGCTCCAGGACAAGACTCGCACGTGGCTCCTGGAAAAGCGGCTGATGCCGGCCGACAAGGTCGAAGAATATGCCGACGGACTTTGCTACACCGACCTCATGGCGGGGTACTACATTGGCGCCCCCGAGGAGGTGCTCCAGGCGATTGCGGACTTCAGCGCGTGGTTCTTCGTCTGGGACGACCGGCACGACCGCGACATCGTCCACTACCGCCCCGCCGCCTGGCGGCGACTGAGGTTCCGCCTGCACGCCGCCCTCGACTCCCCCAGGGAGCATCTGCACCACGGGGACCCGCTGGTCGCGGGGTTCGCGGACGGTCTGGTGCGGCTGTACTCGTTCCTTCCCCGCACCTGGAACGCCCGGTTCGCCCGCCACTTCCACACGGTGATCGAGGCGTACGACCGGGAATTCCGCAACCGTACCGAGGGAATCATCCCCTCCGTCGAGGAATACCTCGCACTGCGCCGGCTCACCTTCGCGCACTGGATATGGACCGATCTGCTGGAGCCGAGCGCGGGGCTGGAGCTGCCGGACCGTGTGAGAAAACATCCGGTGTATCGGCGGGCGGCGTTGCTCAGTCAGGAATTCGCCGCCTGGTACAACGATCTGTGCTCATTCCCGAAGGAAATTGCGGGTGATGACGTCCACAATCTCGGGATCAGTCTCATCACCCACAAAGGGATGTCCCTGGAAGAAGCGGTGACGGAAGTACGGCAGCGGGTCGAGGGCTGCATATCCGATTTCCTGCTGGCCGAGCGGGAGGCCCTGGAATTCGCCGACTCCCTGTCCGACGGCACGCTGTGGGGAAAGGAACTCAGCGCTGCCGTCCGGTCCTGCGTCACCAATATGCGCAACTGGTTCAGCTCGGTCTACTGGTTCCACCACGAGTCCGGCCGCTACCGGGTCGACAGCTGGGAGGACCGGTCGACGCCCCCGTACGTCGACAACGAAGCGGCAGGTGAGAAATGAGCGTCGAGTCCGTAACGCCGCAGGACCGGCCCCGTACGGCCGTGGAACTGCGTGAGCCGCCCCTCGCGGGCGGAGCGGTTCCGCTTCTCGGTCATGGCTGGAAGATGGTCCGTGATCCGCTGGCCTTCATGGCCGCGCTGCGCGAGCACGGCGACGTCGTACGGCTCAGGCTCGGGCCGAAGACGGTGTACGCCGTCACCACGCCGGACCTCACCGGCGCGCTGGCGCTGAGTACCGACTTCGAGATCGCCGGGCCGCTGTGGGAGTCCCTGGAAAGCCTGCTCGGCAAAGAGGGCGTGGCCACGGCGAACGGCCCACGGCACCGCCGTCAGCGACGCACCATCCAGCCCGCCTTCCGGCTCGACGCCATACCCGGGTACGGGCCGATCATGGAGGAGGAGGCGCATGCGCTCGCCGAGCGCTGGCAGCCCGGCGAGACCATCGACTGCACCGCCGAGTCCTTCCGGATCGCGGTGCGGATCGTCGCCCGCTGTCTGCTGCGCGGCGCGTACATGGACGAGCGGGCCGACCGGCTGTGCGCGGCGCTGGACACCCTGTTCCGCGGCATGTACCGGCGGATGGTGATCCCGCTCGGGCCGCTTTACAACCTGCCGCTCCCGGCCAACCGCGCATTCAACGGCGCTCTGGCCGATTTTCATCTCCTGGTCGACGAGGTCGTCGCCGAACGCCGCGCATCCGGTCAAAGGCCGGACGATTTGCTGACGGCATTGCTGGAGGCGAAGGACGAGAATGGCGACCCCATCGGGGAGCAGGAGATCCACGATCAGGTCGTCGCGATATTCACCGCCGGCACCGAAACCGTGGCCTCCACGATCTTGTGGCTGCTCCATGTGCTCGCGGAACACCCGGAACACGCCGACAAGGTACGCACGGAGGTCGAATCAGTCACCGGTGGGCGACCCGTGGCATTCGAGGACGTCCGTGGGCTCCGGCACACCAACAATGTCGTCGTGGAGGCGATCCGTTTGCGCCCCGCGATCTGGATTCTGACCCGACGGGCGGTGACCGATACGTCACTCGGTGGCTATCGCATTCCGGCCGGGTCCGACATCGTCTACAGCCCCTACGCCATCCAGCGCGACCCGAAGTCGTATGCACGCAACCTTGACTTCGACCCCGACCGCTGGCTTCCGGAACGCGTCAAGGACGTGCCGAAATACGCCATGAGCCCGTTCGGCGTCGGCAACCGCAAGTGTCCGAGCGACCACTTCTCCATGGCGATGCTGACGCTGATCACGGCGGCCCTGTCCGCCAGGTACCGCTTCGAGCAGGCGCCCGCCTCGAACGACACCACCCGGGTGGGTATCACCCTGCACCCGCACACACTGCTGCTGCGGCCGGTGGCGAGGGACTAGAGGGCGAGGGCCTGGCCGGCGGCGACGGGCTACGCGGCGGTCGGGCCCTGGAAAGTGCGGCGGTAGGTGTTCGGGGTCGTGCCCAGGGCGCGGACGAACTGGTGGCGCAGTGCGGCCGCCGTGCCGAACCCTGTTCGACCGGCGATCGTGTCCACCGTCTCGTCCGTCGCCTCCAGCAACTCCTGGGCCAGCAGCACCCGTTGGCGCAGGATCCAGCGGTAGGGGGTGGTGCCGGTCTCCTGCTGGAAGCGGCGGGCGAAGGTGCGCGGGGACATGTGCGCGCGCTCGGCGAGCTGCTCGACGGTGACCTCCTCGTCGAGGTGCCGCTCCATCCACGCCAGCACCTCGCCGACCGTGTCGCACTGGGAGCGGGGCAGCGGGCGCTCGATGTACTGCGCCTGTCCGCCGTCCCGGTGCGGCGGCACCACCATGCGCCGGGCGATCTTGTTGGCCACCTCGGGCCCCTGCTCCTGCCGCACGATGTGCAGGCAGGCGTCGATGCCCGCGGCGGTGCCGGCGCTGGTGATCACCGGCCCCTCGTCGACGTAGAGCACATCGGGTTCGACGATCGCCTTCGGGTGCCGTCGGGACAGCTCCCCGGCGTGCCGCCAGTGCACACTGCACCGCCGCCCGTCGAGCAGTCCGGCCGCGCCCAGCACAAAGACGCCGGAGCAGACGCTGAGCACCCGCGCACCCCGGTCCACGGCCCTGACCAGGGCGTCAAGGAGCTCGGGCGGATAGGTGCGGGTGAGGTAGTCGTCCCCGGCGGGCACGGCGACCAGGTCGGCCTCCTCCAGCCGCTCCAGGCCGTGCGGCGTCGAGACGGTGAGTCCGCCGACATGGGTGCCGAGTGCCGGTCCCTCGGCCGAGGCGACGGCGAAGTCGTAGGTGGGCAGCCCCTCGTCACTGCGGTCGAGCCCGAAGACCTCGCAGACGACGCCCAGTTCAAAGGGGTGCACACCGTCCAGGAGCACGGCGGCCACGTTTCTCAGCATGCTGCCAGTGTGCCTCGCGGCTGGCAGTAAATCGAGGGTGTGCGGCAGTCCTGCCACTGTTCGTAAGGAGTGTCCGGCGCGACAGTGGTGTCATGACTACAGAACAGACCCAGACACTGCTCGCCATGGTCGCCGTGCTCGGCATGTTCGTCCTCCTGGTCCTCCCGTCAGTGATCGGGATCGTGCACGACCGGCGCATCGACCGTCAGATCAGGGAGGCCCAGGAACGCGACAGGAGCGAGGCTCAGAAGTCCTCGTCCAGGTCGACGGTGCCCTCCACCGCCACCTGGTACGCCGACGGACGCCGCTCGAAGAAGTTGGTGAGCTCCTGAACACCCTGCAGCTCCATGAAGGAGAAGGGGTTCTCGGAGCCGTACACCGGAGCGAAGCCGAGGCGCGTGAGGCGCTGATCGGCGACACACTCCAGGTACTGCCGCATCGAGTCGGTGTTCATGCCCGGGAGGCCGTCACCGCACAGGTCGCGCGCGAACTGCAGCTCGGCCTCGACGGCCTCCCTCAGCATGTCGGTGACCTGCTCCTGGAGCTGGTCGTCGAAGAGCTCGGGCTCCTCCTTGCGGACGGTGTCGACCACGTCGAACGCGAAGGACATGTGCATCGTCTCGTCGCGGAACACCCAGTTGGTGCCGGTGGCCAGACCGTGCAGCAGGCCCCGGCTGCGGAACCAGTAGACGTAGGCGAAGGCGCCGTAGAAGAACAGGCCCTCGATGCACGCGGCGAAGCAGATCAGGTTGAGCAGGAAGCGACGCCGGTCGGCCTTGGTCTGCAGGCTCTCCAGCTTCTCGACCTCGTTGATCCACCTGAAGCAGAACTCGGCCTTCTCCCGGATCGAGGGGATGTTCTCGACGGCGTCGAAGGCCGCCGCCCGGTCCTCCGGGTCGGGGAGATAGGTGTCCAGCAGCGTCAGATAGAACTGGACGTGCACGGCCTCCTCGAAGAGCTGGCGCGACAGGTACAGGCGCGCCTCCGGGGAGTTGATGTGCTTGTACAGCGTCAGCACCAGGTTGTTCGCCACGATCGAGTCGCCCGTCGCGAAGAACGCGACCAGCCGGCCGATCATGTGCTGCTCGCCCTCGGACAGCTTCGCGAGATCGGCGACGTCCGAGTGGAGGTCGACCTCCTCCACGGTCCAGGTGTTCTTGATGGCGTCCCGGTAGCGCTCGTAGAAGTCCGGGTAGCGCATCGGGCGCAGGGTCAGCTCGAAGCCCGGGTCGAGAAGGTTGGCGTTACGGGTACTCATTACTGGCAGGCCTCGCAGGACTCGGGGTTTTCCAGGGAGCAGGCGACGGCGTCGGGCTCGGCGACCTGCTGGACGGGGATGGTCTTCTCGGGCTGGGCGCTCCGGCCCTGCGCGGCGCGGGCGATGCGGGTCGCCGGGCGTGAGCGCAGGTAGTACGTCGTCTTCAGGCCCGATTTCCAGGCGTACGCGTACATCGAGGAGAGCTTGCCGATGGTCGGCGTCTCCAGGAAGAGGTTCAGGGACTGGGCCTGGTCGATGAACGGGGTGCGGGCTGCCGCCATGTCGATGAGCCCGCGCTGCGGGATCTCCCACGCCGTGCGGTACAGGGCCCGTACGTCCGCCGGGATCCAGGCGAAGTCCTGCACCGAGCCGTTGGCCTCGCGCAGCGCCTCACGGGTGCGCGCGTCCCAGACGCCGAGCGCCTTCAGCTCGTCGACCAGGTAGGAGTTGACCTGGAGGAACTCGCCGGACAGTGTCTCGCGCTTGAACAGGTTGGAGACCTGCGGCTCGATGCACTCGTAGACACCGGCGATGGACGCGATGGTGGCGGTCGGCGCGATGGCGAGCAGCAGGGAGTTGCGCAGACCGGTCGTGGCGATACGGCCGCGCAGTGCGGCCCAGCGCTCCGGCCAGGTCGGCTCGACGCCGTAGTGGTCGGGGTGCAGCACGCCCCGGGCGGTGCGGGTCTTCTCCCAGGCCGGCAGCGGGCCGGACCGCTCGGCGAGGTCGGCGGACGCCTCGTACGCGGCGAGCATGATGCGCTCGGCGATACGCGTGGAGAGCGCCTTGGCCTCGGCCGAGTCGAACGGCAGCCGCAGCTTGAAGAAGACGTCCTGCAGGCCCATCGCGCCCAGGCCCACCGGCCGCCACTTGGCGTTGGACCGGCCCGCCTGCTCGGTCGGGTAGAAGTTGATGTCGACGACACGGTCCAGGAAGGTGACGGCCGTGCGGACGGTGGCGTCCAGCCGCTCCCAGTCGATGTCACCCGTCGACAGGTCGACAAAGGCGCCCAGGTTGACCGAGCCCAGGTTGCAGACCGCCGTCTCGCCGTCGTCGGTGACCTCCAGGATCTCCGTGCAGAGGTTGGAGGAGTGGACGACATGGCCCGGCAGGGCCGTCTGGTTGGCGGTGCGGTTGGCGGCGTCCTTGAAGGTCATCCAGCCGTTGCCGGTCTGCGCGAGCGTGCGCATCATGCGGCCGTACAGGTCACGGGCCGGGATGGTCTTCTTCGCGAGCCCGGCGGCCTCGGCCTTCCGGTACGCCGCGTCGAACTCCTCGCCCCACAGGTCGACCAGCTCGGGCACGTCCGACGGGGAGAACAGGCTCCACAGCTCGTCGGCGTTGACCCGGCGCATGAACTCGTCCGGGATCCAGTGCGCGAGGTTCAGGTTGTGCGTACGCCGGGCGTCCTCGCCGGTGTTGTCCCGCAGCTCCAGGAACTCCTCGATGTCGGAGTGCCAGGTCTCCAGGTAGACCGCGGCGGCCCCCTTGCGCCGGCCGCCCTGGTTCACCGCGGCCACGGAGGCGTCGAGGGTCTTCAGGAACGGGACGATGCCGTTGGAGTGCCCGTTGGTGCCCCGGATCAGCGAACCCCGGGAGCGGATACGGGAGTACGACAGCCCGATGCCGCCGGCGTGCTTGGAGAGGCGGGCGACCTGGTGGTAGCGGTCGTAGATGGAGTCCAGCTCGTCCAGGGGGGAGTCCAGGAGGTAGCAGGATGACATCTGGGGGTGCCGGGTGCCGGAGTTGAAGAGGGTGGGGGAGGAGGGGAGGTAGTCGAGGCGGCTCATGAGCCCGTAGAGCGCGGCGACTTCGTCCACCGACCGGGTCGTGTCGTCCTCGGCGAGGCCCGCGGCGACGCGCAGCATGAAGTGCTGGGGCGTCTCGATCACCTTGCGGGTGAGGGGGTGCCGCAGAAGGTACCGGCTGTGCAGGGTGCGCAGGCCGAAGTAGCCGAAGCGGTCGTCGGCGGCCGTGTCCACCAGGGTGTCCAGACGGGCCGCGTGCAGACGCGCGAACTCGGCGGTGCGGTCGGCGATGAGACCCTCGCGGTGGCCGACCGCGACCGACTCGGTGAAGGACGTCACACCCTGCGAGGCGGCCTCGGCGGCGATGGAGATGGTCAGCAGCCTGGCCGCCAGCCTGCTGTAGGCGGGGTCCTCGGAGATGAGACCGGCGGCCGCCTCGGTGGCCAGCTCGCGCAGCTCCGCCTCGTCCGCGCGGGCGGACCGGCCGCGCAGCGCGGCGGCGGCGACCCGGCCGGCGTCGGCGTCGGGGAGGTCGGCGGTCAGCTCGGTGAGGATCCGCAGCAGCGCGGTTCCCGGGGCGTCCTCGTCGGGGGCGACGGCAGGGACGGTCGGGGCGGCTGAGGCCGGGTCTGCTGGCGCGATGGTCACGTGGGGGCTCTCCCTCGCTCGGCACGGGGGCCTTGCGGAGGGCAGGCGGCAGCACACGAGCGCACGGGGCGTCGCGTCCACCGGCCCATTCCACGAGGCCCGGACGTCAGGGCGCACCGGCCGGGTGGCCGGGCGCGCTGTCGGCAGGTCCTCGGACTGACTCCTGTGCAGGGCGTTGCTGAGAACAGACATGCACAAGTACACCGTTGCGGGACAGTTCCGGATTCGCACCGGATTCCCCTGCGACGACAGCGAGGACGAGCATACATCTTGTGCTCACCCGCCACGCCACCCCCAGATGTTGTGTCGCGCTGGTTTCAGAGCGTCAACTCATAGGTGAGGAGAGTGATGTCGTCCAGCTGCGGGACGGGGTTCCAGTCGCGGCCGGGTGTGCGAACGAAGCCCAGACGTTCGTAGATGCGGTGCGCGCCGTGCATGGTGCGCTGGGTCGACAGGACGATACGTACACAGCCCTCCGTGGCCCTCGCCCGGTCGACGCAGGCGCGCACCAGGGCCTCTCCGGCGCCGCGCCCGCGAGCCGTGTGGTCGACGGCGAGCATCCGGATCTCGGCCTCGCCGGGGCCGGCTATGTCGGCCATGGGCCCACCGCTCGGCACGAAGGTCACGCCGCCCAGCAGCCGGCCGTTCTCGACGGCCACCAGCACCTCGGCGGCGGCCGCGCGCCTCGCCACGTCCTTCAGCTCGCCGAGGTACTCGTCGCTCTCGCCGAAGTCGAGGAGACCGTCCTGGAGATAGGCCCGGGCGGTGATGTCGCCGAGGGCGTCGTACTCGCCGGGTTCCGCCTGCCGGATCACGAGGTCCATGGCCCCGAGTCTGCCGGACGGGCAGTACCGCGGGCCTGGGGTTTTCGCCGGGGCCGCCGGGTTGCGGGGCGCCTCGGGAGTGCTTCCATGGAGGTAGGTGCCGACGCCCGTGGTCCCTCCGTTTCGAGAGCCCCTCTCGGAAGGAGACGCACGATGACGATCCATCGGGAGGCCCGACGCGGCACCACCCGCCCCAGGAAATGGCGCCGTTGGATCTCCTACACCAACGTCACCCGGGTCGTCTGGATCGTGGCCGCCCTCGCGCTGGTGGCCTGGGTCGCGGAGGGCGTGTACATCCTGATCACACAGGACACGACCGGCTTCGAACAGTGGCGGAGGAGGAACGCGGGCTTCGAGACCGTCATGCGCTTCGTCGGCCCGGTGCTCACCGCGTCGATCGCCGCCACCCTGTTTCTGTTCTGGTGGTACCGCTGGACCAAGCGGCGCTACCTCGCGAAGGCCCGCGACGACCCGCGCGGGCTGGTGCTCACCGCCGGGTCGGACACCGCCGAGATCGTGGGCCGGGAGGAGATCGCCCAGGTCATCGCCGAGCGGCTGCGGGAGCGCGACACCCGCCGGCCCTATCTGCTGGTCGGCGGGGTCGGCGTGGGCAAGACCGCCGTACTGGTACGGCTCACCGAACTGCTGGCCGAGCAGAACGCCGTGCCCGTGCCGATCCGGCTGCGGGACGCGACCGACGGAAGCGACCTGAACTTCGAACGCATGGCGAGGGAGCGGTTCGCCGAGGAGGCGCCCCGGGGCATCCTCGCCCGCGGCAAGACCGAGCGGGTCTGGCAGCAACTGCTCGCCGACGACAAGCCGGTCGTCATCGCCGACGGACTGGAGGAGGCCCTGCTCGGCGACGGCCTCCAGCAGAACCGGGACAACATCATCCGGCGGGCCATCGAGCGCGCCCACGAGGAGAAGCTGCCCCTCGTCATCGCCTCCCGGCCGCACAGCCCGCTGGAGAGCACCTCCGCCGCGATCGTGGAGCTGGAGCCGCTCGGCGAGGAGGAGGCCCTGCGCTTCGTCCAGGCACGCGTCCCGGAGACGGACGAGCGCCGGGTGGACTGGATCGTGGAGACGGCCGAGGTCACCGAGTCGCCCGTCTACCTCCAGATCGCCCGTGAACTGCACCGCCACGGAGCCCTGGAGCACGACCGGCCGGACAACGATCCGCAGCACATGAACACCCGCAGCAGGGACCGCGGCACGCTGCGGCTGTGGCTGCTGGAGACCTGGGACGAGGCGCTGTGCGAGGGGCGGCTGCGCGAGGGCGTCGCGCTGTCCCCGCAGGCACGCCGCGACACCCTCGAAGTGGTCTCCGCCCTGGCCTGCGTCGGACTGCTCCAGGACAACCTGGAGGTCGGCTTCGGGGAACTGCTCGACACCGACGTCCACCCGGGCCCGGCCCGGCGCGCACAGGCCCGGGCCGAGCACCTGTGGGCCGGCCGGCGGGGCTTCGACCGGTACGGCAGACGCGGGAACGACTTCTCCGAGTGGCACCGCCAGCAGATCTGGGACGTGCTCCGCGAACGGCTCGGCGACGAGGAGCGCAAGCGGCTGCACGGGGGCAACATGGACCAGTGCCGCGCCGCCCTCGCCCGCTTCGCCAGCAACGCGGACAAGCTGGGACTGGTGGAGGGCTTCGAGCGGCGGGTCCGCTTCCCGCACAGCATCATCCAGGCCTACTTCGGCTACCGCGTCCTGAACCACCTCGGCGAGCGGGGTGCCGGAGAGCTCGTCGAGCACTCGCTGCAGCCGCCCGGACCCAGCCGTGAACTGCTGATCGCGCTGGTGCTGTTGTCCCGTCGCAAGGCGTCGGAGCGCAGGACTCCCGGGGGCGGGGTCCGGGCCGAGGCGAAGAAGGAGATCGAGGAGCTGGTCCGCCGGTCACCCGTGCGGGGCCACACCCTGGCCCACCGGCTCTGCCGGGCCGCGAACCGACGTACCGACGACCCGAAGGCCCTCGATCTGTACTCGGCCGCCGTGGAGATCGAGAGCGCGGAGGAGGAGCCGAGGCTGCTCGGCGCCATCGTCGGCCGGGTGCGTACGAGCTGGGCCGGTTTCCGGGGCGACCGGCGCACCCTTGAGGACGCGAAACTGAGGCTGCTCAAGCAACTCGGCGCCGCGCTGCGGAGGGTCTCGCACCGGATCGACTCCACCCCGCTTTACGACCAGCTCTTCGAGATCGGCATCCAGGACCCCTCCTACTCCATCCGGCTCGCCGCCGCCCAGGAGTTCGGCACCGGCGGCAACGCGGCGTTCGCCGTGATCCGCGGGCGGGTCGGACTGAACACCGATCCCGTGCGGGAGTACGACGACCGGCTCGGCGAGCTGAAGGCCTGGAAGCAGAAGGAGTACGCGAAGTGGGCCGAGCGCATGGGCCGGGCGAGGGTCACCGGCGCGCCGTCACGGGCCACCGCCGACCGGATCGACCGGCTCCAGCAGGACCGGCGCGAGGTCAACCAGGAGTACCGGAGGAAACGGGTCGCTCTGTCCCGGGAGTTCGTGATGCGGGCCTGGATGATCCCCATGCTGCTGGGCTCCGTCGACGACGCCCACCGTGACGAGGCCCGCGAACGCCTCACCCTGTGGCTGCAGCACCTCGACCCGAAGGCCACCGGCGGCGTCCCCGACCTGCCGCTCGCCCTGGAGGCCGCACTGGCCCAGGGCTTCAAGTACGCGGCCAACCGGCGCAAACGGCATCCGCAGGTCTACCCGGGCGGTCGCGCCGATCTGATCCGGCAGGCCGAGACCGTGCTCCAGCAGTCCCGCTGCTGGTACTCGCAGCTCGTCCTGTTGCAGGCCCTGTGCCTGTGGGAGCTCCCGGACAGCGTGGGTGTCCACGAGCGGGACCCGCACGAGGTGGCGGGCCGGGACGGCCGCGACGGCGCGCACGAGCGGTCCCGGAAGCTGGGCGGGACGACCGCCGTACAGACCGTGGAGCGCTGGCTGTCGATGGCCGGCACCGTCAACAGGGCGCCCGGCTCTCCCGGCGCCGACGGCGACTCGCGCCGGCCGGCCCTGCACCCCTTCGTCGCCGCGGCGGGCGACCTGGTGACCCTCGCGCTGGAGACCGGGCAGCCCGAACGCTTCCTGTGGATCGACGAGAAGGGCGTCGCCGACAACATCGGTGCACGCACCGGCAACCCCGAGGGATACCGCAAGCACAGCCTGTGGATCCCGCCCTCGGTCGGCTGGAGCACCCTCGACGCACGCGCCCAACGCCTGGTCGCCGATGTGCTGGTGATGCTGAACCTCATCGAACGGGACGGGCACCCGGACGAGGTCGAGGAACGGATGGCCCGCGCCGAGTGGCCCGGGATGCCGCTCCCGCCGTGCATCCGCAGCGACCGCGGCCCGCTCCGCCCCGACCTGCGGGCCGGCGTCTCGGACCCGCCCACACCGGGCGCCACCTGCCTGCCCGACTGCAAGTTCCAGCTCTGCCCGTATCCGCCCCGGGGCTGCGTACCGCGCGGGGAGATCCGCGAGCCGTTCTGCCGCCAGCAACAGGCCCTGCTGCCCGGCCGCGTACGCCGCCACCTGCCCGCGATGCTGCGCGGCGGGACCGCGCGCTGGGTCAGCATGCGCGCCCGGGAACTCGACGACTTCTGGCACGAGATGGCCGGACGCACACGCAACTAGTGCGGTACGCCCGGCCGGTGAGCGGGTGGATCGGCTCGACGCGATGAAACAGATGAACCAGTGCGGTGAACTAGTGGGCGGCCACCGGAAGTTCCGTCTTCACTCCCGGGTCGCCCGCGTCCGCCGTGTAGTCCTCGGGCTTCGTCTCGTCGACGCCCTCGGGAGCCTTCAGCGCCTTGAGGACGAAGGTCAGGACCACGGTGACCACCACGTTGAGCACGAACGCCGTGAGGCCGATGTAGCCGATCTCCCCGATGCCCGGGATCTCCTTCGCCGAGCCGCCGAAGTGCTTCTGCGTCGGGGAGGCGACGCCGTACGCGGCGACCGTGCCGTAGACCATGCCGACGGCCCAGCCGGCCAGCAGTGCCCAGCGGTGGAACCAGCGGGTGAACAGGCCGCCGACCAGCGCCGGGAAGGTCTGCAGGATCCAGATGCCGCCCAGCAGCTGGAAGTTGATGGCGACCGTCTTGTCCATGGTGAGGACGAAGACCAGGGCGCCCACCTTCACCAGCAGCGAGACCAGCTTGGAGATCTTGGTCTCCTGCTCGGGTGTCGCGTCGGGCTTGATGAAGTCCTTGTAGATGTTGCGGGTGAAGAGGTTCGCCGCCGCGATGGACATGATGGCCGCCGGGACGAGCGCGCCGATGCCGATCGCCGCGAAGGCGACGCCGGCGAACCAGGCCGGGAACATGTCCTCGAAGAGCTGCGGGATCGCCAGCTGGGGGTTGGTGGCCTCGACTCCGGCCGCGATCGCCATGAAGCCCAGCAGGGCCAACAGGCCCAGCATCAGGGAGTACAACGGCAGGATCGTGGTGTTGCGGCGGATCACCTCACGGCTGCGCGAGGACAGCGTCGCCGTGATCGAGTGCGGGTACATGAAGAGCGCGAGCGCGGAGCCCAACGCCAGCGTGGCGTACGTCCACTGGCCCGCCTCCGGCGGGACCAGACCGCCCGCGCCGGCCTTCGTGTACTTCTCGCTCGCCGCGGTGAAGATCTCGTCGAACCCGCCCAGCTTGATCGGGATGTAGATGATCGCCACCGCGATGACGACGTAGATCAGCGTGTCCTTGACGAACGCGATCAGCGCGGGGGCGCGCAGACCCGAGGAGTAGGTGTACGCCGCGAGCACGCCGAAGGCGATGAGGAGGGGGAGGTCCTTGACGAACCAGTTGGTGTTCTCGCCGCCGCCCACACCCATCACGTCCAGCACCGCCTGGATGCCGACGAGCTGGAGCGCGATGTACGGCATGGTCGCCAGCAGGCCGGTGACGGCCACGGCCAGCGACAGCCCCTTCGAGCCGAACCGCCCCCGCACGAAGTCCGAGGTCGTCACATAGCCGTGCTTGTGGGACACCGACCACAGCCGGGGCAGGAAGGTGAAGATCAGCGGGTAGACGAGGATCGTGTACGGCACCGCGAAGAAGCCCGCCGCGCCGGCCGCGTAGATCGCCGCCGGGACCGCCACGAAGGTGTACGCCGTGTACAGGTCGCCGCCGAGCAGGAACCAGGTGACCCAGGTGCCGAACGACCGGCCGCCCAGGCCCCATTCGTCGAGGCTGTGCTCGTTCTCGGCCTTGCGCCAGCGCGCGGCCAGGAAGCCCATGGCCGTGACGGCCAGGAAGAAGAAGATGAAGATGCCGAGTGCTACGCCGTTCACGCCGTCGTTCATTCCGCCGCACCGCCCTTCTGTGCGGCGCGGGCGCGCTGGTCACGCTGCCACAGCTTGTACGCGACCATCGTCAGCAGCGTGGAGATGAGGACCCACAGCATCTGGTACCAGTAGAAGAACGGGATGCCGCCGAGCGCCGGATCGGTCTTGGCGTACGAACCGACCCACAGCATCGCCACGAAGGGCGCCACCAGACAGAGCGCGATGACGACTCGCACGGGTGTCACCACCGGCCCTCTGTTCACTTCCGAGGCATCTGACATCTGACGACTCCGTCCCCTCACTGATCACCTGAAACGCGCAGGCAATGTAGGTGACGGTGCAGCGAATGCGGAAGCCCTTGTCCGCATATCGGATGTGGAGGATTGGTGTGTACGGCAGCCGCGTGGCAGCCGTATGGCGGCCGTGCCTTCAGCAGCAGCGGAACCCCTGCCGTGGATCGGCTTCCTGACGGTCCGTCCGCATCCGTTCGAAGTCGCGCCGGGAGGGCACGTTCGCGTCCGGGTGGTCACGGCGCACATGCGCGACATAACGGTCGTACGCCGACTCGTCGGTCAGCTCGCGCACATACCAGCGCACGCTACCGAGGACCCGTCGAAGACCGAGTACCGGCCGAAACGACCGCACGGTGTTCCTCCTCCTTCTCCGCCTTCGTCGGGAACAGCCCGGCCGGGGCGGTGATCCTCGACTCGACGTACGGCGCCTCGCTGAGCGTGGACAGGGCCGGGCGGCGGATGTGCCGGACGCAGACGCGGGCCGCGTCGGCGATCACGACGACGATCAGGAGCGCGAGAACCGCCGTGAGGACGCCGTCCACCGTGGAGTTGGTGACCACGGTGTGCATGTCGTCCATGTTCTTGGCGGGCGGCAGGACTTCGCCGCGGTCGATGGCGTCCTGGAAGACCTGGCGCTGCTTGAGGAAGCCGACCTTCGGGTCACTGGAGAACACCTTCTGCCAGCTCGCGGTGAGCGTCACGACGGCGTCCCAGGCGAGCGGAATCCCGGTGATCCAGGCCCACTTGAGGCGGCCCGACTTCACCAGCAGGGTCGTGCAGACGGCCAGGGCGACCGCCGCGAGCAGCTGGTTCGAGATGCCGAAGATCGGGAACAGCTGGTTGATGCCGCCGAGGGGCTCGTGGACGCCCACCCACAGGAAGTACCCCCACAGGCCGCACACCACCGCGCTGGTGATGACCAGGCCGGGCTTCCAGCTGACGTTCCTGAACGGCCGGTAGAGGTTGCCGAGCGTGTCCTGGAGCATGAACCGGCCCACGCGGGTGCCGGCGTCCAGCGCGGTCAGGATGAACAGCGCCTCGAACATGATCGCGAAGTGGTACCAGAAGGCACGCAGACCGCCGCCGGTGACCTGCGAGAAGATCTCCGAGACGCCGATCGCGAGGGTGGGGGCGCCGCCCGTCCGGGAGAGCAGGGACGCCTCCTCGACGTTCTCCGCCGCCCGCGCCAGCGCCTCGGGGGAGATCTGGTAGCCCCAACTCCCGACCACCTGCGAGGCGTTCTGCACGGTGTCCCCGATGACCCCGGCGGGCGCGTTCATCGCGAAGTACAGGCCAGGGTCGATGATGCTCGCCGCCACCAGTGCCATCACGGCGACCGACGACTCCATCAGCATGGAGCCGTAGCCGATCATCCGGACCTGCGTCTCCTTCTGGATCATCTTCGGCGTCGTACCCGACGAGATGAGCGAGTGGAAGCCGGACAGGGCGCCGCAGGCGATGGTGATGAAGACGAAGGGGAACAGGGAGCCCGCGAAGACCGGTCCGTCGCCGCGCGAGGCGAAGTCCGTCACCGGGTCCATCTTCAGCGTCGGCAGCGCGATGACCACACCGAGGGCGAGCAGCGCGATCGTGCCGATCTTCATGAACGTCGACAGGTAGTCGCGCGGCGCCAGCAGCATCCACACCGGCAGGATCGAGGCGATGAAGCCGTACGCCACCAGCCAGACGACCAGCGTCGAGGGCTCCAGGGTGAAGGTGTCGGCCCAGGACGACTCGGCGACCCAGCGGCCCGCGACCAGGGCGAGCAGCAGCAGCGCCACACCGATCAGCGACACCTCGCTGACCCGGCCGGGGCGCAGCACCCGCAGATAGAAGCCCATCAGCAGGGCGATCGGGATCGTCATCGCGATGGAGAAGGTGCCCCACGGGGACTGCGCGAGGGCGTTGACGATCACCAGCGCCAGCACCCCGAGCAGGATGATCATGATGGCGAAGGCGGCGATCAGTGCCGCGGCGCCGCCGAACGGCCCGATCTCCTCGCGCGCCATCTGGCCGAGGGAGCGTCCGTCGCGGCGGGTGGAGAAGAACAGCACCACCATGTCCTGGACCGCGCCCGCGAAGATGACCCCCACGATGATCCAGATGGTGCCCGGCAGATAGCCCATCTGCGCCGCCAGCACCGGCCCGACGAGCGGTCCGGCACCCGCGATGGCCGCGAAGTGGTGGCCGAGGAGGACGCGGCGGTCGGTGGGGTGGAAGTCGATGCCGTTGTTGAGGCGTTCGGCGGGGGTGGCCCGGGTCTTGTCGACCTTGAGCACCTTGTACGCGATGAACTTGGCGTAAAAGCGATAGGCGATGGCGTACGAACCCAAGGCGGCCGCGACCATCCACGCGGCGGAGACCTCCTCTCCGCGGGACAGCGCGAGTACGGTCCACCCGGCCGCACCGACGAGCGCAACCAGGGTCCAGATGGCGATGGTTCGGGGATTCGCGGTACGCACCGGGGAGTCCTCCCGTCCATGCGGCGACGGGAGGAACCTAGAGCAGGAGCGGGAGTTGCGCTACACCGCCTGCAGGAGCAATCCCGCTCCCCATTGGTCTGGACTAATGTGGCGTGGGCGCGTCAAACCGACGCGTTCGCGGTGGCCGGCGTGCCACCGTCACATCACCAGGACACGGGGTTTCTTCATGACCAGAAGAAGTGCTCTCGCGGCTGTGGGCATCAGTGCCGCCCTGCTGCTCGGCGGCGTCGTCGCCGCCGAGCCCGCGCACGCGGAGAATATGCCGCTCATCGCGTGCCGGACATGGAAGTCCAACAGCGGCAAGGACGCCAACAGTGTGTGCCGGGGGACGGGGGACAACTACACGTACCGGTCCTTGGCGACCTGTCTGCGGGGCAACGGCACCGGCACGTTCACCAAGCGGGGCAAGTGGGAGCAGGTGGGTTTCCCCGCCTACTCCACCGCCAAGTGCGGGGCGAAGGTGGTAGCTCTGCGTGTGGAGTTCCAGCAGCCCCACCCGCCGCTGCCGGACTGCTCCATCACCAGGACTTCCGGCAAGGCCATCTCCGCCAACTGTTTCGACATCCAGGACCGCCGGGTGCGCTCGCGGGGGACATGCAAGAGCGGCAGTCATAAGTGGGCCCTGCGGGGGCAGTGGAAGAAGACCGGAAACTCGACGGCGACCTGTTCCGGCAGCGGCAAGCTCACCGGCAATGTCGAGTTCGAGATCAGCCCGCGCAGCACCTGATACGCACCATGCCGTGTCTGTCGCGGCGAGCCTGTGAAGCGCCGTGTGCCTGTGACGGGCACACGGCGCTTCACGCGCCGTGTGCCCGCTCGCCTCAGTTCGCGGGGCGCTGGAGCCGGGCGACGAACTTGTAGCGGTCGCCCCGGTAGACGGAGCGCACCCACTCCACGGGATTGCCGTCCTTGTCCAGTGAGTGCCGGGACAGCATCAGCATCGGCAGGCCCACGTCCGTGCCGAGCAGGCCGGCCTCGCGCGGGGTGGCCAGGGAGGTCTCGATGGTCTCCTCGGCTTCGGCGAGGTGAACGTCGTAGACCTCGGCGAGGGCGGTGTAGAGGGAGGTGTACTTCGCGAGGCTGCGCCGCAGGGCAGGGAAGCGCTTGGCGGACAGGTGGGTGGTCTCGATGGCCATGGGCTCGCCGTTGGCCATGCGCAGCCGCTCGATGCGCAGCACCCGGCCGCCGGCCGTGATGTCGAGCAGCTCGGCGAGGCGGTCGTCGGCGGTGATGTAGCCGATGTCGAGGAGCTGCGAGGTGGGTTCGAGGCCCTGGGCGCGCATGTCCTCCGTGTACGAGGTGAGCTGGAGTGCCTGCGACACCTTCGGCTTGGCCACGAAGGTGCCCTTGCCCTGGATGCGCTCCAGGCGCCCCTCGACGACCAGTTCCTGAAGGGCCTGGCGCACGGTCGTGCGTGAGGTGTCGAACTCGGCGGCCAGGGTGCGCTCGGGTGGTACGGGGGTGCCCGGCGCCTGGGTCTCCGTCATGTCGAGGAGGTGCTTCTTCAGGCGGTAGTACTTGGGCACGCGGGCGGTACGGACAGTGGCGCCGTTCTCGTTCTCCGCACTGCTGACGTCGGTGCTCATGCTCCGCCTTCCCGGCTTCGTCCGCCCACACGACCGACATCCCTCGGTCACGGCTCACATCGTGGCACGGCTGGTGCGCGGAGGTTTCCCGCACGCTCCGTGATCCCCTCTGTATACCCTCGGCGACTCTCCTGGTCTAGTCCACCGCAATGAAGTGGTCTACCTGAAGTGTGCCGTGCGCCGGCATCTTTTCGACGGGTTCTTACTTAAAGGTTCCTGCATATGTAGGTCACATAACGGCTGGTAGGAGCCCATTCGCACACCCTTGACACGCCTCTTGGTCTGGTCCAAGCTCCCGGTACTGGTCTACACCATTGGTCCAGTCCCGGCCCCACGGGCGGTACTTGTACGCAGGCGACGGTCACCGCGGGGAGCAGGGGGTTTGTGGCATCCCTGAGGAGGGTGGCGTGAAGCGCAAGCTGGCAGCCGCGATCGGTATCGCGGGCATGATGGTCTCCATCGCGGCGTGCGGGGGAGAGGGCGACAGCGGGGGCTCGGACAAGGGCGGCGCGGACGCCAAGGAACTGACGGTCTGGCTCACCGTCGACGCGCAGAACAACTGGCCGGAGCTGGTGAAGGCCGCCGACACGGCCTTCCAGAAGAAGCACCCCGGCGTCAAGATCAACCACGAGTACTACGGCTGGCCGGACAAGAACGCCAAGCTCGACGCCGTCCTCGCCACCGACAAGGCCCCCGACGTGGTCGAGATGGGCAACACCGAGATGCTCGGCTACATGGTCAAGGGCGCCTTCGCTCCCGTCGACCCGGCCGCGTTCGACAACTCCTCCGCCTGGCTGGACGGCCTCAAGGCCTCGGTGACGTACGACGGCAAGACCTACGGCGTCCCCTACTACGCCGGCGGCCGCGTCGCCAACTGGCGCAAGGACGTGGCGGCGTCGGTCGGCGTGAAGACGCCCCCGAAGTCGTACGCCGAGCTGACCGCCACCCTGGACAAGATCCAGAAGAAGCAGGGCGACAAGTTCAATGCCTGGTACCAGCCGACCCGCGACTGGTACGCGGCCATGTCCTACGTCTACGACGCGGGCGGCGCCATCGCCAAGGAGGAGGGCGGCCAGTGGAAGGCCACGCTCTCCTCGCCCGAGTCCCTGAAGGGGCTTGAGGAGTTCAAGAACGTCGTCGACACCTACATGCACGGCGACAAGACCAAGGACGAGTCCGACCGCTACATCGTCTACGGGCAGGGCAAGTCCGCCATGATCTTCGCCGCCGCCTGGGAGGGCGCGACCGCGGAGGACCCCAAGAACGACAAGACCGGCAAGCTCAAGGGCAAGCTGGAGAACTTCGTGATGCCCGGCCCGTCCGGCAAGAACATGCCCGTCTTCCTGGGCGGCTCCGACCTCGCCGTCCCGGTGAAGTCCGACGCACAGGCCCTCGCCGCCGAGTGGATCAACGCGTTCGCCGGCTCCTCCGGGCAGAAGGGCCTGATGGCCAAGGGAAACCTGCCCAACAACAAGACCGACCTCGCGACGTTGAAGAAGGACCCCGCGACGGCGGTCCCGGCCACCGCGGCCGAGTCCAACTGGTTCGTCCCGATGGCGCCGGGCTGGGGCCAGATCGAGAAGGCCCAGGTCCTGCAGACCATGCTGCAGAGCATCGGCACCGGCAAGAAGTCGGTCGAGGCGGCGGCCAAGGAGGCGGACGCCGCAATCGACAAGGTCATCAACACCAAGTGACCTTCGGGCGGGGCTCCCACGCGGTGGAGCCCCGCCGCCCGTTCGACCTGAGGGACCTCTGAGGAGCGCGCGATGAGTGCCGCAGACACCACCACCCCTGCCAAGGTGCCGCCGCCGCGGCAGGCACCGCCGCCCCCGGGCGCCGCGGCCAGGCCCCGCGGGCGGCGCACATCGGGCCCGGCCGCCGTCCCCTGGCTGCTGCTCGCGCCCTGCCTGCTGATCCTCGCGCTGGTGATGGGCTATCCGCTGGCCCGGCTGGTCACCTTGTCCTTTCAGAAGTTCGGGCAGTCCCAGCTGTGGGGCTTCCAGGCGGCCGAGTCGGTCGGCTTCGACAACTTCGCCAAGGTGCTGGGCGACGGCGACTTCTGGGCCGTGGTGCTGCGCACGATCGTCTTCGCGGGCGGGGCCGTCGTCTTCACGATGGTCGTCGGCATGGCGACAGCGCTGCTGCTGCAGCGGGTCTCCAGCTGGCTGAAGGTGCTCATCACCATCGTGCTGGTGGCCAGCTGGGGCATGCCGGTGATCGTGGCGACCACCGTCTTCAAGTGGCTCTTCGACTCGGACTACGGCGTCTTCAACGCGCTGCTCAGCAAGCTGCCCGGGGTCGAGATGATCGGCCACAACTGGTTCGCGAGCGGCCCGCAGGGCCTGGCCGTGATCATGCTGCTGGTGGTGTGGGGGGCGGTGCCCTTCGTCGTCATCACCTTGAGCGCCGGTCTCACCCAGGTCCCCGCGGAACTGGAAGAGGCGGCCCGTCTCGACGGCGCCGGCGCCTGGGGCGTGTTCCGCTACGTCACCCTGCCCATCCTCAAGCCCATCATCGTGATGCTCACGACCCTGTCGGTGATCTGGGACATGGGCGTCTTCCCGCAGGTCTTCGTCATGCGCAACGGCCATCCGGAGGCGGAGTTCCAGGTCCTCAACACCTACTCCTACGACCGGGCGTTCGTCGTCAACGACTACGCCCAGGGCTCGGCGATCGCGCTGCTCACCGTCCTGCTGCTGCTCGGCGTGGTCGCCGTCTACATGCGTCAGATGCTCAAGATCGGAGAGGTCGAATGACCAGCATGAGCACGCTCGCGACCGTGCGGCGCCGGAGGTCGCGGCTCGGCTGGAACCTTCTCGGCCTCTTGGTCTTCGTCACCGCCGGCTTCCCGCTCTACTGGATGCTCAACACGGCGTTCAAGCCCGCGAAGGACGCCATCGACCCGGACCCGAGCCTGCTGCCGACCTCCATCACCTTCGCCAACTTCTCGCGGGCGCTGGACATCGCGGACTTCTGGGGTCCGGTGGGCCGCAGCCTCGTCGTGTCGCTGGCGGTGGTCGTCATCGGCATGGTCGTCGGCCTGCTGGCCGCGCTCGCCATCTCCCGGTTCGCCTTCCGCGGCCGGAAGATCGTGATCGTGGGCATCCTGGCGGTGCAGATGGTGCCACTGGTCGCCATGATCATACCGGTGTTCCTGCTGCTCAACGACCTGGGCCAGTACGACAGGCTCACCGGCCTGATCATCACGTACCTGACCTTCGTCCTGCCGTTCACGGTGTGGACGCTGCGCGGCTTCATCGTCAACATCCCGAAGGAGCTGGAGGAGGCGGCGATGGTCGACGGCTGCTCCCGCACCAGCGCCTTCATCCGCGTGGTGTTCCCGCTCCTCGCCCCCGGCATGGTCGCCACCTCGGTCTACGGCTTCATCCAGGCCTGGAACGAGTATCTGTACGCCCTCATGCTGCTCAGCCAGAAGAACCAGACGGCGACCGTCTGGCTCGGCAACTTCACCACGAAACACGGCACGGAGTACGCCCCGATGATGGCCGGCGCCACGATGATGGCCGTGCCCATCGTGGTCCTCTTCCTGCTTGTCCAGCGCAAGATGGCCGCGGGTCTGACCGCCGGCGCCGTGAAGGGATAACGCCACCCGATGACGACATTCGCCAGCGGAACAGACACCCTCACGCGCGACGCGCTGACGGTCCTCCAGCCCGGCTTCACCGGCACCACCGCCCCCGACTGGCTGCTGCGCCGGCTCGGCGAGGGCCTCGCCTCCGTCGGCCTGTTCGGCCGCAACATCGCCTCGCCCGAGCAACTGGCCGCGCTGACGGCCCAGTTGCGCGCCGAGCGCGACGACGTGCTGGTCGCGATCGACGAGGAAGGGGGTGATGTGACGCGGCTGGAGGTGCGGACCGGCTCCAGCTTCCCCGGCAACCACGCGCTCGGCGCGGTGGACGACGTGGAGCTGACGAGGCAGGTGGCCTCGGAGATGGGCCGCCGCCTCGCCGCCTGCGGGGTGAACCTCAACTGGGCCCCGTCGGCGGACGTGAACTCCAACCCCGCGAACCCCGTGATCGGCGTACGCTCCTTCGGCGCCGACACTGACCTGGTGGCCCGTCACACGGCCGCCTACGTCACCGGCCTGCAGTCGGCAGGCGTCGCGGCCTGCACGAAGCACTTCCCGGGCCACGGCGACACGGCGGTCGACTCCCACCACGCCATGCCCCGCATCGACGCGAACGCGTCGACCCTGGCCGACCGCGAACTCGCCCCGTTCCGCGCGGCGATCGCCGCCGGTACGCGAGCCGTGATGAGCGCGCACATCCTCGTCCCCATCCTCGACCCCGACCACCCGGCAACCCTCTCCCGCCCCGTCCTGTCCGACCTCCTGCGCGGCGAACTCGGCTACACCGGCCTGATCGTCACCGACGGTATGGAGATGCAGGCCATCGCCGCCACCTACGGCATCGAACGCGGCAGCGTCCTCGCCATCGCGGCCGGCGCCGACGCGATCTGCGTGGGCGGCGGTCTCGCGGACGACGAGACGGTACGGCGGCTGCGGGACGCGCTGGTGGGTGCGGTCCGCGCCGGGGAGCTGGCCGAGTCCCGCTTGGCGGAGGCGGCGGAACGGGTGCGGGAGCTGGCGCGCTGGACGGCGACGACCGCGGCGACTGCGACGGCTGCGACTTCGGCGGTCGAGAGCGAGGGCCGGACGGACATCGGCCTCGTCGCCGCCCGCCGTGCCCTGAACCTGACCGCCGCGTCGCCCTTCACCCCGCTCACCGAAGCCCCGTTCGTCGCGGCCTTCACCCCGGTCGCGAACATCGCGGTGGGCGACGAGACGCCGTGGGGCGTGGCGGCGGAACTGGCCCGACTGCTCCCCGGTACGGAGACGGGCAGTTACACGGGCGAGGACGCGGGCCGAGCGGCCCTCGAAGCGGCCGGCAACCGCCGGGTCGTGGCCGTGGTCCGCGACGAACACCGCCACCCCTGGATGGCCGCCGCCCTGGACACCCTCCTGACCTCCCGCCCCGACACGATCATCGTCGAGATGGGCGTCCCCCGGGCGGCCCCCCGAGGCGCCCTGCACATCGCCACCTACGGCGCGGCCCGGGTATGCGGGCGTGCGGCGGCGGAGGTCATCGCGGGGGAGTGAGGACCCCGACGGCCGGTTGCACCCCTGCTCTCGAATGTAGTACTTCTTATACATGAGCGAGCAGGTGCACAACAGGTTGGCGATGGTGCGTGCCGAACGCAAGGTGTCGCGCCAGAGCCTGGCCGAGGCAGTGGGAGCCCACTACCAGACCATCGGCTATATCGAGCGGGGGCAGTACAACCCGAGCCTCGACCTGGCGTTGAAGATCGCGAAGTTCTTCGATCTGCCGGTCGAGGCCCTCTTCTCCCTCGAACCGTTCCGCCCGCTCACCGATGAGGTCTACGGGAGGAAACAGCCATGACGACGACGCGACTGACGCGCTACGACCGGAGCATGCTGCGGTTGATGAACGACCGCGACCCCCACCGGGAGGCACTGCACGCCACGGCCGGACGACGCCGGCTGGCCGTCGCCGCGCATGCCGCGCTCACCCTGGCCATCGTGGCGCTGTTCGCGCACTTCTTCCTCTCGCGGGCGGAGGCGGTGTGGGCGGCCGTCGTCGCGGCGGCGCTGACGCTGCCCTGGATGATGGCGCAAGGGATGATCAACAGGGCGACCCGGGGTCTGCTCGAACTGCGCGAACGCGCCTTGGACGAGCGACAGTTGGCCGAGCGCAACCGGGTGCTCGCCCGCGCCCACCGCATCACGACCGGTCTGCTGGCCGTGGCGGCGATCGGCCTGCTGGTGACGGCCGGCGCCGACGGTGACGTCCTGCGCAACTACGCGGTCTCCGCCCTCGCCACCGTCCTGGTGGCCCACTTCGTGATGCCGTCCTGGCTGGCCGGCCTGACCGCACAGGACGAGCCGACCGAGGAAGAGGCGCCCGCTCTCTAGAACGGGCCCGACTCCACTGCTGCGTTGCCCGCCACGGCGACGCAGCAGTCTTCCGTCAGGAGCGCCGCCGCCCCACCAGGGCAATGGCCGTCCCGACACCCGTGATCACGAGCCCGATCCCACCGAAGATCAGCGGCAGCAGCCACAGCGAGGCGAACCCGTTGATCCGCGCGTCCTCGGGGGAGTCGGCGCGGTAGAGCACCTCGACCCGCTCGCCCTCCTCGTACGACGGCGGATTGGAACCCGTCGAGCTCCGGAACGTCCTCTTCGTGCCGTCCGCCGACGCGAACTCGACCACCGGGTACGCCACGGGCTCGTCGTTGCCCCTTCCCTTGCGGGAGGTGCCGCTGTCGTCCTTCTGCCACTCCAGCTCCACCACCGTGCCCGGGGCGCGCTTCGCATCCGTCAGGAACGAGACCGACAGGCCGGCCAGGACCAGCCCGATGACCAGGAACACCGACCCGAACGCGATCAGCCCGAACGCGACCCACCGCCGGGCACCCCGCCCACGCACCTGAACCTCAACCCGCACGCCGTCCCCCTCACTCGACCAAAGCGAGAGGGACGCTATCCCAGCCACCCGATCGCCGTGCCCCCGCCCCAGGACGTGGCGGTCCTTCGACCACCGGCGCGCAAGGGTGCCGCCCCCTAAATCCCCTGCCACTCCGGCTTGTTGTCATAGGTGTGCCGGAAGTAGTCGGCCAGCTTCAGCTTCGACGCGGCGGCCTCGTCGACCACGACCGTGGCGTGCGGGTGCAGTTGGAGCGCCGAGGCCGGGCAGACAGCCGCGACCGGCCCCTCCACGGTCGCCGCCACCGCATCCGCCTTGCCCTCACCGGTGGCCAGCAGCACCAGGTGCCGCGCCTCCAGAATCGTGCCGATCCCCTGCGTGATCACGTGATGCGGCACCTGCTCGATGTCCCCGTCGAAGAACCGCGCGTTGTCGACCCGCGTCTGCTCGGTGAGCGTCTTGATCCGCGTCCGCGAGGCCAGCGACGAGCAGGGCTCGTTGAACCCGATGTGCCCGTCGGTCCCGATCCCGAGCAACTGCAGATCAACGCCCCCGGCACCGGCCAGCGCCGCGTCATACGCCTCGCACGCCCCCTGCACGTCCTCGGCCGTGCCGTCGGGCCCCATGAACGCGTCCATCCCGATCCCGAGCGGCTCCAGCACCTCCCGCCGCAGCACCGACCGGTACGACTCCGGGTGCTCGGCGGGCAGCCCCACATACTCGTCGAGCTGCGCGATCCGCGCCCGCGAGGTGTCCACGGCACCGGAACGCACCTTGGCCGCCAGCGCCGCGTAGATGGGCAGCGGCGTCGACCCGGTGGCCACGCCGAGCACGGCGTCGGGCTTGCGCCCGAGCAACTGGACCATGGCCTCGGCTATCAGCTCGCCGCCCGCCTTGGCGTCCGGAACGATGACAACTTCCACGCTGGGCCTGCCGATCTGAAGAGGGACTCGAAAGACACCCTGAGGGGCATGTGGTTTAGACCAATCTAACAGAGCACCCCTTCCCAGCCCAGGTGAACGCAAGCCCCCCGGACATTTCGGGAACCCGTCGGGAAGGCGTCATTCCCCGTGGGGGAGTGGAATGGAAACTGTCCACCCAAGCCGCCCTACCGAGGGCGTCCAGCCGAAGGCCTTCGTCCGAGCGCCCGCCCGAACCGGGCCGCCGGAACCGGGCCGCCCGAGCAGCCGCCGACGGTGCCCGCCCGACGGTGCCCGCCCGACGGTGCCCGCCCGAACCGACAGCCGCCCCACCGATCACGATGAGCGCGAGAGCAGGAACAGGAAGGGGCCCCATGGCCGCCGCGACCCCGTACCCTCCCGACCCCCACGCCCCGCACAACGACCGCCCCGGCCGCATCATGGCGCGCGAGGTGGCCGAACAGCCCGCCGTGCTGCGCCGGATCCTGTCCGAGGGCGCCCCCGCCATCCGCGCGGTCGCCCAGCAGATCGTCGCCCGCTCACCCCGCTTCGTCCTGCTCACCGCCCGCGGCACGTCCGACAACGCCGCGCTCTACGCCAAGTACCTCCTGGAGATCCGCCTCGGCCTGCCCTGCGGTCTGACCTCGATGTCGACCATCACGGCCTACGGTGCCCGCCCAGACCTCACCGACGTCCTCGTCATCACCGTCAGCCAGTCCGGCGGCTCCCCCGACCTGGTCGCCTCCACCCGGGCCGCGCGTCAGGCCGGCGCGATCACGCTCGCCGTGACCAACAACCCCGACTCCCCGCTGGCCGGCGTCTCCGAGTACCACCTCGACATCATGGCCGGACCCGAGCGGGCCCTCCCCGCCACCAAGACCTATACGGCCTCCCTTCTCGCCCTGTACCTCTTCGTCGAAGGTCTGCGCGGCGGCGACGGCGCCCCCGCCCAGGTGCTCCCGGACCTCGCCGCGAAGCTGCTCGCCCGGCAGGACGAGGTCCGCACCCTCGCCGCCCGCTACCGCTTCGCCGAGCGCATGGTCATCACCTCCCGCGGCTACGGCTACCCCACGGCCAAGGAAGCCGCCCTGAAGCTGATGGAGACCAGCTACATCCCGGCGCTCGCCTACTCCGGCGCCGACCTCCTGCACGGCCCGCTCGCCATGGTCGACAACGTCTCCCCGGTCATCGCGGTCGTCACCGACGGCAAGGGCGGCGAGGCCCTCCAGCCGGTCCTCGACCGGCTCCGCGGCCGCGGAGCCGACCTGGTCGTCATCGGCCCCCGGCACCAGGTCGAACAGGCCTCGGCCGGCTTCGTCCTGCCCACCGAGGGCGTCGCCGAAGAGGTCCAGCCGATCCTGGAGATCCTCCCGCTCCAACTCCTGGCCTACGAGGTCACCATCGCCCGGGGCCAGGATCCGGACGCGCCCAGGGCACTGGCGAAAGTGACGGAGACGCGCTGAACCAAGACCGAACCCAGACCGCGATCCCGGGCGAGGGCGCTACGTCAGCGAGCCCCCCGTCGCGTCGACCCAACTCCCCGTCACCCAGCGCCCCGCGTCCGACGCCAGAAACGCCACCACATCAGCCACATCGGCCGGTGTCCCCACCCTGCCCAGGGCCGATATCGCCTCGGCCTGAGCCCATCCGTCCTCGGTGCCGTGCAGAAAGCCGGCCGTGTTGTCCGTGTCGATGATCCCCGGCGCCACCGAGTTCACCGTGATTCCGCGCGGGCCCAGCACCTTGGACAGATCACGCGTGAAGACGTCGAGCGCCCCCTTGGTCATGGCGTACGTCATCTTGTCCGGCATCGCCGCGGTCCGCGCCAGCCCCGAGGAGATGTTGACGACCCGCCCGCCGTCGCGCAGCCTGCCGAGGCCGTGCTTGACGATGAAGTGGGGTGCCTTCACGTTCACCGCGAAGACCCTGTCGTACTCCTTCTCGTCGATCTGCCCGAGGGGCGACGACGTGCCGATACCCGCGTTGTTGACCAGGACGTCCACGCCGTCCGCGTGCCGGTCGAACTCCTCCCACAGCGCCTCCGCGTCGCCCGGCAGCCCCAGCTCGACGCCGATCGCGAACGCCGAGCCGCCCGCCGCCTCGATCGCGGTGACCGTCTCCTTCGCCGCCGCCTCGTTCCTGCCGTAGTGCACACCGACCCGCGCTCCGTCGCGCCCCAGCCGCTCGGCGATCCCTCGCCCGATCCCCCTGCTCGCCCCCGTGACCAGAGCCGTCCTGCCCGCAAGCGCACCCATGCCGGCGCCCCCTCGTATTTACCTAGCGGTCGCTACAAAAATGACCGTAGGTCAGGCCGCAGACGTTTGTCTAGTGCTCGCTATAAAATGCGCTCCATGGTGAGCAGCAAGGAGAGTGAGCAGACCGGGGCCAAGGCCCGTCCGGCGACCAAGCCCCGCGGCCGCCCCCGCTCCTTCGACCGCGAGACCGCCTTGGAGAAGGCGATCCTCGCCTTCTGGGAACACGGCTACGAGGCGACCTCCGTCTCCGACCTCACACGCGTCATGGACATCGGCGCCCCGAGCCTGTACGCCGCCTTCGGTGACAAGCGGTCGCTCTTCGAGGAGGTCGTCCGCGAGTACGGCGTGCGGTACGGCTCCTTCAGTGATCGCGCCCTGGCCGAGGAGCCGACCGCCCGCGCCGCCGTGGCGCGGATACTGCGCGAGGCCGCCGTGGAGTACACCGACCCCGCCCATCCGTACGGCTGTCTCGTCGTCCACGCGGCGACCAACTGCTCGACGCCCGAGGTCGAGGAGGCGCTGAAGGGGCGGCGCAACGCCAACATCGCCGCCGTCCGAAGCCGTATCGAAGCGGACGTCGCCACCGGCGCCCTCCCGCCCCACACCGACGCCCCCGCCCTCGCCCGGCACGCCGGCGCGATCGTCCAGGGCATGTCACAACAGGCGCGCGACGGGGCGAGCCGGGAGGAACTGGAGGCACTCGCGGAAATTGCCATGGCTATCTGGCCCCGCACATGAACCCACACGGGTTAGGCTGCGTGGTGTATGCCAGGGCGTCCTACTAGTTCTCCGAGCGGTCGGAGCCGGTGTGGAAACGCCAACAGCAAACAGGCTCCAACGCATGGACACAGCAGAGTGGTCTAGTCCACAATGGTAAGACTGCGTAGGAGTGCGCAGAACAAGAACGCACCGACTTCCGCCTTCCCCGCACAGGAAGGCGGACCGAGGAACCGGAGCTCTCTGCCCTGACTGCCCCGGCTCCTCAACCTTCGGCCGACCGGGACCGCACACCCCACGGCCGATATTGCTCCGGGCTGCGGTGCCGGGAGGGTTGAGGGTCCCTCTCAGGCGCCGCGGCCCGCGGGTGTTTCCACGGCCGGATCGCCTCCCCAGTGGCTGGTTTCGAGTCATGTCCGTACCGCCAGGTACGCTCGGCCACGTGCCCTCCATGAACGAACTCGTACGCCAGCACACGGCCCTCGACGACTCCGACCTTGAGTGGCTCCACCTGCTGGTCTCGGAGTGGCAGCTGCTCTCCGACCTCTCCTTCGCCGACCTCGTCCTGTGGGTCCCCACGAGCGACGGCACCCGCTATGTCTCCGTGGCGCAGATGCGGCCCAACACCGGCCCGACCTCGTACCAGGACGACATGGTCGGCCACCTCGTCCCACGCGGCCGCCGCCCGATGCTGGACGCCGCGCTGGACGAGGGCCGCATCGTCCGGGAGGGCGACCCCGAGTGGCGCGAGGAGGTGCCGGTCCGCGTCGAGTCGATTCCGGTACGACGGGACGGGCGCGTCCTGGGAGTCATCGCGCGCAACACCAACCTGCTGACCGTCCGCACCCCGAGCCGCCTGGAGTTGACGTACCTCCAGAGCGCCTCGGACCTTGCGCAGATGATCGCGGCCGGCTCGTTCCCGTTCGCCAATCAGCAGGTCGACATGGACGCCTCGCCCCGCGTCGGCGACGGCCTGATCCGCGTGGACGCCGACGGCACCGTCCAGTACGCCTCCCCGAACGCACTGTCCGCCTACCACCGCCTCGGCCTCGCCTCCGACCTCGTCGGCCAGCACCTGGGCATGACCACCGCCGAACTCGCCCCGACCCACGGGCCGGTGGACGAGGCGCTCGCCAAGGTCGCGAGCGGCTGGGCGCCCCGCAACTTCGAGATCGAGTCGGGCGACGGGGTCATCCAGTTCCGGGCGATCCCGCTCAAGCCCAAGGGCACCCGCATCGGTTCGCTGGTCCTGCTCCGGGACGTCACCGAACTGCGCCGCCGCGAACGCGAGTTGATCACCAAGGACGCGACCATCCGGGAGATCCACCACCGGGTGAAGAACAACCTCCAGACGGTGGCCGCCCTGCTTCGCCTCCAGGCCCGGCGCATCGAGTCCGAGCGGGGCCGCGAAGCCCTCGAAGAAGCGGTGCGGCGCGTCGGCTCGATCGCGATCGTGCACGAGACGCTCTCCCAGAATCTGGACGAGCGCGTGGAGTTCGACGAGATCGCCGACCGGGTGCTGGCGATGGTCGCCGAGATCTCACCCGGCAAGGTCAACGGCCGGCGCACCGGCCGCTTCGGCATCCTGGACGCCGAGGTCGCCACCCCGCTGTCGATGGTCCTGACCGAGATCCTCCAGAACGCCTTGGAGCACGGCTTCCGCGAGGGCGACACCGGCACCGTCGAGGTCTCGGCGGTCCGTGGCGGTACGACGAAGCAGGCCCGACTCCTGGTCACCGTCCAGGACGACGGCGTGGGCCTGCCCGAGGGATTCGACCCGCACACCGCGGGCAACCTCGGCCTGCAGATCGTACGGACCCTGGTGGAAGGCGAGTTGGGCGGCACGTTCGACATGGTCCCGGCACCGGAGCGGGGGACCCAGGTGATCCTCGACATCCCGGTGCGGGCGCACAAGTAGGCCTGGGCCTGGGGTGTGGGGACAGCAAAGAGCCCCAGCCCGTTCAGGGGGCTGGGGCTCAACATGCTCGTTGCCAGCATTTGCTGCGCATCGGGGGTACTGCGCGCTGCGGCTCGGGGGCGGGAGATGCGTACTCGCTGTACGCGCCGCCAAGCTCAGGCTTGCGGGGCGGGTGTTGTCAGGCGGAGGCCTGACGGGCCCGGTTGCGGGCGGCGCGGCGCTTCATGGCGCGGCGCTCGTCCTCGCTGAGACCACCCCAGACGCCGGAGTCCTGGCCGGACTCAAGCGCCCACTGCAGACACTGATCCATAACGGGGCAGCGACGGCAGACGGCCTTGGCTTCCTCGATCTGCAGCAGCGCAGGACCGGTGTTGCCGATGGGGAAGAAGAGCTCGGGGTCTTCCTCGCGGCAAACGGCGTTGTGACGCCAGTCCATGGCTGCTACCTCTCCTTGGTATTACGTGCTGATTGCTTGTGAATGTGAACGCTTTCACGAATCCCTCAACAAGTGAAGGGCCTACCGCCAGTTCCCTGGCGTGGGTCCTGTGATTTGAAGGGGGATTCCGGTGATCAGTGGAGGCCGGTGTTGCGGGCCGTCCCGATCGCCACGTAGAGACTCGCAAACCTCAGCGACGGATACAACCCCTTCCGGAAAGTTTTTTTTGATTCCTCGGTGTCGACTAGGTCACAGCCGTACTTCCATGGGGTGGATCCTGGCCTAAACGTTCGAGTGAAAGGACTTTAGCCCGTTCCGCTCACACAATCACACGCAGTGCACGGCGTACGCCTGTGAACGTCACGCTCGTACGCAGCCCTAGGTGGTCGCCGTCCATCTGGAGGGGCAATGGCACCTTCGAATGCAAGGTGAACTGGTCCAGGTCGTGCAGTGTGACCGCGTGCTTACCATGGGCCCCGCGCTCGGGGGACGAAGTGAGCAACTGGGTCGCATACCGGGCAACCGAGACCGTGGACATACGGCTGAGACCGAGTACGTCGAGCCCGGTATCGAACGAAGCCTTAGGCGCCGCGTACACCGGACGATTGCCCAGATACGTCCATGGGGCGGTGTTGCAGACTATGGACAGCACCAGATCGGTCACCGGGTCGTCGCCCGGCCGCTCCAGGGTGATCGTGCCGTGCCGGCGGTTGGGCTCGCCCAGGAACTGGCGTGCGGCCTGGCGGAGGTAGAGGGCGTGTGTGGATTTCCGGCCGCGTTCGCGCTGCTGCTCCACACGGCCCACCACACCCGCGTCGAATCCGAGCCCCGCGTTGAAGAGGAACCAGCGGGGCGGGACCGCCTCGTCGTCCGTGCCCGGGGTGCCGGAGGTCAGGCCGAGCCCGACCGTACGTTCGCTGCGGTCGCGCAGGGCGTCCAGAAGAGCGCCGGTCGCCTCCACTGGGTCGTTCGGCAGGCCCAGCGCGCGGGCGAAGACATTGGTGGAGCCGCCGGGAACCACGGCCAGTCCGGGCAGGTGCTCCGGGTCGGGGCCCGCGTGCAGCAGGCCGTTGACGACCTCGTTGACGGTGCCGTCGCCGCCGAGGGCCACGACCAGGTCGATGTCGTCGCTCTCCGCCGCCTGCCGGCCGAGGTCGCGCGCGTGGCCGCGGTACTCGGTGGTGACGGCCTCCAGCTTCATCTCGCTGGCGAGCGCGTGAATCAGGACATCGCGCGTACGTGCGCTTGTGGTGGTTGCTGCCGGATTGACCACGAGAAGTGCACGCATGAGTTGCAGCGTACCTACTGGGGGGTACCGGGCACAGGCCGAGGTAGGGATCGAGTAAGAGATGAGGCGTGAGTCTCGACACGGGTTACCGCGTCGGCGTGGCCGGGGGACGCCGCCCCCGGACCCCGCCACGGCCGACGAGGGCGACAACCCGGAGGGCTACCCTTCAGGGGTGACCAAGGAGCAGAGCCCCACCACCCCGGAAACCGCCGGTCCGCGTCCGCGGCGGCTGACGTATGCGGCCGTGCTGACCGCGCTGGAAGGGGTGGGGCTCGCCGTCGGGGGGCTCTGGGTGCTGGTAATGGGGCTGGCCGGCGACCCGGACGACCGGCAGCAGGCCGTCACCCTCGGCGTGACGCTGGTCGCCCTCGCCCTGCTGCCCCTGCTTGCCGCGCGCGGGCTGTTCGCTCAGCGCAGCTGGAGCCGGGGGCCGTCCGTCATCACACAGATCCTGGCGCTGCCGGTGGCCTACAGCCTGTTGCAGGCGGACAGCATCGCGATTCCCGCGGGGATCGCGATCGCCGCGGCCGCGATCGCCACCCTCGTGTTCCTGGTCAACTCGGAGACGACGCAGGCCCTCGGGATCCGGGGGCCCGGCAGCGCGCCCGATCAGAAGTAGTCGGCGGCACCGAAGCGGCCGCTACTCCTCCACCAGCAGCTTCTCCCGCAGCTGAGCCAGTGTGCGGGCCAGCAGCCGGGAGACGTGCATCTGGGAGATGCCGACCTCCTGCGCGATCTGCGACTGGGTCATGTTGCCGAAGAAGCGCAGCAGCAGGATTCGCTTCTCGCGCGGCGGGAGGTCCTCCAGTAGCGGCTTGAGCGACTCGCGGTACTCGACGCCCTCCAGCGCCTCGTCCTCCGCGCCGAGGGTGTCGGCGACCGCGGGGGACTCGTCGTCCGTGTCGGGGACGTCCAGGGACAGCGTGGAGTACGCGTTGGCGGACTCCAGGCCCTCCAGGACCTCCTCCTCCGAGATCGCCAGCTTCTCGGCGAGCTCATGGACGGTGGGGGAGCGGCCGTGCTGCTGGGACAGCTCGGCGGTGGCCGTCGTCAGAGCGAGCCGCAGTTCCTGCAGGCGCCGCGGCACCCGCACAGCCCAGCCCTTGTCGCGGAAATGCCGCTTGATCTCGCCGACGACCGTCGGGGTCGCGTACGTCGAGAACTCGACGCCGCGCTCCGGGTCGAACCGGTCGACGGACTTGATCAGGCCGATGGTGGCGACCTGGGTGAGGTCGTCGAGCGGCTCGCCGCGGTTGCGGAAGCGGCGTGCGAGGTGTTCGACGAGCGGCAGGTGCATCCGGACCAGCCGATTGCGCAGCTCCGCGTACTCCGCGCTGCCGTCCTTCAGCGTGCGCAGCTCGACGAACATGGCGCGCGCCCCGCTGCGGTCCTGAGGGGCGTGCTGCGTGGCCTGCGCGCTGTGCGCGCCCGTCGCCTCGTCCTCTGCGTTTCGCTCGTGCTCGCTCATCGTCCTGCCCGTCGCCCTCTCCCGAGCCCTCGCCCCCACTCGGACTGGGGAAACCCCGATCCGCCCGCCCAGAGGCGCGCCCTGCACGGCACCTTCGTCATCCCGTCCGTCGGCCAGGAAGCCCTCCACGGAGTCGTCCTCCGGGTGCGGCCGGGCCTGCTCGGGGATGCCGTCGATGCCGTCGACCATGCGTCGGGAACCGCTCGGGCCGCTCGGGCCCGCCCCCAGGCTCTCGGCTCCGTCCGAGCAGGGGGGAGTGCTCTCCGGCAGCTCCCGTGTGCCGCGCTCTTCGTCCCGCACCGGCCCGTCCCCGTTCCTCACGCCGGCCCGGGTCCCGCGCCGCGCTGTTTGTAGAGGCTGATCGAAACGGTTTTGTCCTCGTCCACGGCGGAGGAGACCTTGCCCGCGAGGGCGGACAGGACGGTCCAGGCGAAGGTGTCCCTGGAGGGGGCGTGGCCGTCCGTGGTCGGGGCCGAGACGGTGACCTCTAGCGAGTCGTCGACGAGTCGGAAGACGCAGCTGAGCACCGAGCCGGGCACGGCCTGCTGGAGCAGGATCGCGCAGGCCTCGTCGACCGCGATGCGCAGGTCCTCGATCTCGTCGAGGGTGAAGTCCAAACGGGCCGCGAGGCCGGCAGTCGCCGTACGCAGCACCGACAGGTAGGCACCCGCAGCCGGCAGCCGGACTTCCACGAAGTCCTGGGTCGCGGGCTCGCCTGCGATCTGGGACACCCTCACCTCCATGGTGGTACAAGCTTCTCGGGGCCGAGGGTTGCCCCCCGGGGTAACGCGATGGATGGTTCAGCGGTGACGCTATCGCGCTCTGAACTTTCCTGTCCCCAGGACCCCAACCCCTTGCCGTCACTCACAGTAAACCTGTGGATACGCTCCGTGTCTAGGGGTCTGCGGCTCCAATTGGGAAGAGCGCGCGCCGGGTTGACGTACCCAGACGTCAGACGGTCGAACCGTCCTGATCCTCGGTCGTCCAGCGTACGTCCCCGTCACACCAGTACGTGGTCGACGAAGCACCACCGCCAGCGCTCGCCGGGCTCGAACGTCCGCATGACCGGGTGCCCGGACTGCTTGTGGTGCTCGGTGGCGTGCCGCCCCGGCGAGGAGTCGCAGCAGCCGACGTGACCGCAGGTGAGGCACAGCCGCAGCTGCACCGGGTGCCAGCCCTCCGCCAGACACTCGGGACACGTCTCGCTCAGCGGGCCGGGTTCCGGGTGCGGCAGCGCGTCGGCGTGCGTGCACTGTTTCATGATTGCCAGGTTACGACGGCCACGCGCGCGACCGCGCGGAAAATCGAGGGCGGGCACCGGCGACCATGAACGACGGCGGGCGCAGACCATGAACGGGTCGCCGGTGGGGCGGCGCAGGGCGGGGCGAGCGGTGAGGGGTGGGCGAGGCGTATGGAAGTGATGCCGCTGCTGTTGCTGGTGGCGGGGAGCGCCGTCGTGGCCGCGGCCGCGCGTCGCACGCCCGTGCCGGCGCCGCTGCTGCTCGTCGCGGCCGGGCTCGTGGTCTCGTACGTGCCGGGAGTGCCCGACTACACCCTCGACCCGCACATCGTCCTGCCGCTGGTGCTGCCGCCGCTGCTGCACACTGCGGCGACGGACAGCTCGTATCTCGATCTGCGGGCTCAGATGCGTCCGGTGATGCTGCTGTCGGTCGGCTACGTCCTCTTCGCGACCTTCGCCGTCGGCTGGATCGCGTATCTCGTCGTGCCGGGGCTGCCGCTGACCGCGGCGCTGGTGCTGGGCGCGGTGGTGGCGCCGCCGGACGCGGTCGCGGCGACGGCGGTGGCGCGCCGGGTGGGGCTGCCGTCCCGGGTCACCACCATCCTCCAGGGCGAGTCCCTGGTGAACGACGCCACCGCGATCACCGCCTACCGCGTGGCGCTCGCCGCGGCCGTCGGCGAGGGCGCCACCTGGGCCGGGGGCATCGGCGAGTTCCTGCTCGCCGCGGTCGGCGGCATCGGCGTGGGACTGGTGCTGATGGTGCCGATCCACTGGCTGCGCACGCATCTCAAGGAGGCGCTGCTGCAGAACACCCTCTCCCTGCTGATCCCGTTCGTCGCGTACGCCGCCGCCGAGCAGGTCCATGCCTCCGGAGTGCTGGCGGTCGTGGTCGTCGCGCTCTACCTGGGACATCGCGCGTGGGAGGTCGACTTCGCGACCCGCCTGCAGGAGGAGGCGGTGTGGCGGATGGTCGCGTTCGTCCTTGAGTCGGCGGTGTTCGCGCTGATCGGACTGCAGCTGCCCGTCGTCCTCAAGGGCCTGGGCGAGTACGAGGGCGGCCGCGCCGCCTGGTACGCGATCGCGGTCTTCGCGGTGGTCGTCGTCTCGCGCTTCGTATGGGTCTATCCGGCGACGTTCCTTCCGCGCATGATGTCCGAGCGGATCCGCGAACGCGAGGGGGACCTGGACTGGAAGGGCCCCTTCATCATCTCCTGGGCCGGTATGCGGGGCGTGGTGTCGCTCGCCATCGCCTTCTCGATCCCGCTGACCGTCAACGGCGGCGAGCCGTTCCCCGAGCGCAACCTCATCCTCTTCCTGACCTTCACGACGGTCATCGGCACCCTGGTCGTCCAGGGCGTGACACTGCCACCGCTGATCCGCGCGCTGAGACTTCCCGGCCGCGACCCGCAAGCGGAGACCCTCGCCGAGGCGAACGCCCAGGCCCAGGCCTCCCGCGCTGCCGAACGACGCCTCGACGAACTCCTCGCCGACGACCGCAACACCCTCCCCGACCCCCTGGCCGACCGCCTGCGAGCGGTCCTGGAACGCCGCCGCAACTCCGTCTGGGAACGCCTCGGCCAGGCCAACCCCATCACCGGCGAATCCGTCGACGACACCTACCGCCGGCTGTCCCGCGAGGTGATCGGCGCCGAACGGGCGGTGTTCGTCAAGCTCCGCGACGGTCGCTATATCGACGACGAGATGCTGCGAACGCTGCTGCGCAGGCTGGACCTGGAGGAGGCGGCGGCCTACCGGGAGGCGGGGTGAGGAGCGGTCACCCGGCGAACGGGGCCCCGGTGACCACGGCGGCGACCGTGGTCCCGCGGGGAAAGGCGCCTTCCTCGGCGAGGCGGACAACTCCATACAGCAATTTGGCGACATAGAGACGCTCTACGGTCACCCCGTGCCGCTCCTCGAAGTCCTCGGCAAAGGCGTCGAGCTCAGGAGTGGTGCGGGCGTACCCCCCGAAGTGGAACCGCTCGTCGAGCCACCACTCACCCCTCGGCCCGCCGAACGCCTCGCCCTGCAGCGCCCGTACGTCACCACCGAGGAACCCGCCCCTGAGCACCGGCACACCCAGCGCCCGCTGCCCAGAACCGAGCCCGGCAGCGAGCCCCGCCAGCGTCCCGCCCGTCCCACAGGCGACCGCGACCACCTCGGCCCGCCCCCGCAGCTCCTCCCCGAGCGCCCGGCACCCCCGTACCGCAAGGGCATTGCTGCCGCCCTCCGGTACGACGTACGCCTCCTCCGCGCCCACCGCGCGCAGTACGGCGGCCAGCGATTCCGGCTCGGTCTTGCGGCGGTACGTCGATCTGTCGACGAAGTGCAGCCGCATACCGTCGGCCACACACCGGGCCAGCGACGGATTGAGCGCCCGGTCGGCGAGCTCCTGCCCCCGCACCACCCCCACCGTGGACAGCCCGAGCAGCCGTCCCGCCGCCGCGGTGGCCCGCAGATGGTTGGAGTAGGCGCCGCCGAAGGTGACGACCGTACGGCCGGCGGCGGCGACCAGATTCGGCGCGAGCTTGCGCCACTTGTTGCCGATCAGCTCCGGGTGGATCAGATCGTCCCGCTTCAGCAGCAGCCGAACACCACGCCGGGAGAACCGCTCGTCCACGACCTCCGCCAACGGCGAGGGAAGCCGGGGACGCAACTCGGCGAGATCGGGTACGGCATCAGGGCTGGTCACCCTGCCATTGTCGCCCGGCGTGGGGGCCGACGGGCCTCCCCGTCTCCTCGCCCTACCCCAACCGGTCCCCGATCCGCCCCCGCATCCACGCCATGGTGAACCCCCGAGGATCCACCTTCCCCGGCTGCCACTCCAGATGCCCGATCACCGACCGTTCCGTCCACCCGTGATAGCGGCAGACGGCGGCCGAGACCCGTTCGATCGCCTCCAGCTGGACCTCCGGCCAAGGGTCCTCTCCGTCGCCCAGGTTCTCGCACTCGAAGCCGTAGAAGTGCCGGTTGCCGTCGGTGTTCGCCTCGTTGTCGGGCGGCAGCGCCGTCTCCGCGATGACCGCGCGCAGGACGTCGTCGTCGCCGAGACCGGCGTGGTTGGCGCGGCCGTAGCCGACCAGGTGGACCCTGCCGTCCTTGGTGATGACGCCGTGGCACAGCGGACCCGGCAGCCCGGCGTAGCCGTCACGGCAGAGTTGCACCGTGTGCTCGCTCCCCTTGGTCACCGTGTGGTGGATCATCACGCCGTGCACGGGACCCCAGGGCCCCACGTGATTGCGGTTGTGGTGCTCCCAGTCGCCGACCTCGACGACCGTGACGCCCTCCGCCTTGAGTCTCTCCAGGAACTTGCTCGCGGACATGGGTGAGGCCATGACCGCCTCCTTCACACCTGCGTCGGCCGCCGAGCGCAGCCGCCCCGTACAGGTGCTTTACCGAGAACGGGCGGACGGGACTCCTCAAGCGGTACAGCGTGCGACCTGTTTCGGCCAGGGCGCGTGAGGGCGGCGGACGCATGGACAAGTGGCCCCCATCTGCCCACCCGCCGGTGATCCATTCCCGCTCTTTCGGGTAATAGCACAGACACACCCCGTGATGGAAGGCTCGGTCGTGCAGAGCGCGATGCGCGGTGCCAGATAGGCGCCGGGGCATGACGGGAGGGCAATTCCTTATGTCGGTAGGCGAAGAGGTCCGCACGGAGCAGGGCACGCCGCAGCAGAGTCTCGGCACTGCGGCTGCGCGGAACCTGGCCACCACGACCAAGTCCGCACCCCAGATGCAGGAGATCAGCTCCCGCTGGCTGCTGCGCACGCTGCCATGGGTGAACGTCCAGGGCGGCACGTACCGCGTCAACCGGCGTCTGACCTACGCCGTGGGGGACGGACGCATCACGTTCGTGAAGACCGGCGACCGTGTCGAGGTGATCCCCGCCGAACTGCGCGAACTGCCGGCCCTGCGGTCGTACGAGGACGAGGACGTGCTGGCGGAGCTGGCCCAGCGCTGCCAGCAGCGGGAGTTCGCGGCGGGGAACCTGATCACCTCGTTCGGCAGCCGGACCGACGAGGTGTATCTGCTGGCGCACGGCAGGGTGGAGAAGCTCGGCAGCGGGCCGTACGGGGAGGACGAGTCCCTGGGCGTCCTCGCCGACGGGGCCTACCTCGGCGAGCAGGCGCTGCTCGACCCCGACACGATCTGGGAGTACACGGTCCGCGCGGCCACCGCGTGCACGGTGCTCGTCCTGCGCCGCCAGGACTTCGAGCAGGTCGCGGAGCGCGCCGACTCCCTGCGCGGGCACATCGATCAGCTGCGGTCGATCCCGGACCAGCGCACCAACAAGTACGGCGAGAAGGAGATCGACCTCGCCGCCGGCCACAGCGGCGAGCCCGACATCCCGCACACCTTCGTCGACTACGAGGCCAGGCCCCGCGAGTACGAACTGAGCGTCGCCCAGACCGTGCTGCGCATCCACACGCGCGTGGCCGACCTCTACAACCAGCCGATGAACCAGACCGAGCAGCAGCTCCGGCTGACCGTGGAGGCGCTGAAGGAGCGCCAGGAGCACGAGCTCATCAACAACCGCGAGTTCGGGCTGCTCAACAACTGCGAGTACGACCAGCGGCTCCAGCCGCACGACGGCGTGCCCAGCCCCGACGACATGGACGAGCTGCTCTGCCGGCGCCGCGGCACCAAGCTGTTCCTCGCGCACCCGCGCGCGATCTCCGCGTTCGGGCGTGAGCTCAACAAGCGCGGACTCGTGCCCGAGACGATCGAGATCGCCGGCAACCGCATCCCCACCTGGCGCGGCGTCCCGATCTACCCGTGCAACAAGATCCCGGTCACCGAGGCCCGTACGACCTCGATCATCGCCATGCGTACCGGCGAGACCGAGCAGGGCGTCATCGGTCTGCAGCAGGCGGGCATCCCGGACGAGATCGAGCCGAGCCTGTCCTGCCGGTTCATGGGCATCAATGAACAGGCCATCATCAAGTACCTCGTGACGGCCTACTACTCGGCAGCGGTTCTGGTACCGGACGCCCTCGGTGTGCTGGAGAACGTCGAGATCGGGCGCTGGAGGTGACGTTTCCGCACCTGGGGGCCGTGTCCGCGCGGGGCAGGGCGGGTACATCCTCGTCGTACGCGCCCAGCCGCAGCGGGAACGCCATCGCCCGCGGACTCTCCGAGAGGGAACCCATGGCCGAGTCGACGACGCGAACGACGCGGCGTTCCACCACGACCGGCCCGCTCGACGGTCCCGAGGCAGCGGTCATCCTGGAGCGCGCCCGGGCCCTGGCCGACCCCGAACTGCGCGCCGCCGTCGAGTCGTTGCCGGACTCCATGCGCCGGGTCGCGCGCTATCACTTCGGCTGGGAGCATGCGGACGGCACCCCGGCGGCGGGCGGCGCGGGCAAGGCGATCCGTCCCGCCCTCGTCCTCACGGCGGCCGCCGCACTCGGCGGACCGGGGGCGCGGGCGGCTGCCGTACCGGCGGCCGTGGCGGTGGAACTGGTGCACAACTTCACGCTGTTGCACGACGACGTGATGGACCGGGACACCACCCGTCGGCACCGGCCCACCGCATGGACCGTGTTCGGTGACGCCGCCGCCATCCTCGCCGGGGACGCCCTCCAGGCGCTGGCACTGCGGCTGCTCGCCGAGGACCCGCACCCGGCGTCCACCGCGGCCGCCGTGCGGATCGCGGACTGCGTCGTGGAACTGTGCGCCGGCCAGCACGCGGACACGTCGATGGAGAAGCGGGGCCCCACCGAGGTCGGCCTCGACGAGGTGCTCGCCATGGCCGAGGCCAAGACGGGCGCGCTGCTGGGGTGCGCCTGCGCGCTCGGCGCGCTGTACGCGGGAGCGGCCGAGGAGGACGTGACGGCGCTGGACGCGTTCGGCCGTGAGGCGGGGCTCGCCTTCCAGCTCATCGACGACGTGATCGGCATATGGGGCGACCCGAGCCACACCGGCAAGCCGGCCGGCGCGGATCTCGCCGCCCGCAAGAAGTCCCTCCCGGTCGTCGCGGCGCTGACCTCCGGCGGTCCGGCGGCGGCGGAACTGGCCGCGCTGTACGAACTGACCTGCGACAAGGAGGACGAGGAGAGCATCGCCCGGATCGCGCTCGCCGTCGAGCGAGCGGGGGGACGCGACTGGGCGCAGGCCCAGGCCGCCGACCGGATGGCCCGCGCCATGCAGGAACTGGCCCGCGCGGTCCCCGACCCGGAGGAGGCGGGCGGACTCCTGGCCCTCGCCGAGTTCGTGACGCGACGCAGCAACTGAAGGCCTGGCCATGGCGGAAGCCGACGGCACTGCTCAGGACCCCGGAGCCAGGGGGCCGTACGGTTCCTGACCCCGTACGGCAGTCGAAGGCTCCGGAATGGCGGGTCCCGCACATCCCCACGGTGTGCGGGGCCCGTCCCTGTGCGCCGGTCAGATCTCGACAAACTCCTTCCGTGGACGGCACGCACGCCCCAACCCCCCTACGATCAAGGGCGGTTGACGTGAAGGGGTGGGTACACATGGGCGTGGCGATCCGGACGGCGGGGGAAGCGGACCGGGAGCTGGTGGTCGGGCTGCTGGACGCGGCCTTCCAGGACGATCCGGTGAGCGGCTGGGTGTTTCCGGGTGAGGAGCACCGCCGTACCCGGCACCCCGCGCTGATGGCCGCCTTCACCGACATCGTGCTGGCCGACGGCCGTATCGACCTCACCGAGGGCGGCACGGCCTGCGCGCTGTGGCTGTCCGTACCCGCGCAGGAGCACGGACCCGATCCCGAGCACGCCGACGACGAGGACGCGGCACGGCTGCGTGCCGCGGTCGACCCGGACAACGAGCGGGTGGAGCAGATCGCCCGGCTGACCGCAGGTGTCCACCCCTCCGGCCGTGCGCATGAATACCTGTGGATGATCGCCGTCGATCCCCGGCACCAGGGGCAGGGCCTCGGCACCGCGCTCATCGCCTCGGTCCTCGACCGCTGCGACCGGGACGGCCTGCCCGCCTATCTGGAGGCGAGCAACGCCCGCAGCCGGAGGCTGTACGAACGCCTCGGCTTCGAGCTCAAGGACCGCCCCCTCGACCTCCCCGACGGCCCCCGGATGTGGCCGATGTGGCGCGAGCCGCGCGGCTGATCCCCACCCGGCGCCCTGCCTCTCCGGACCCGACATCCGGAAGCCCTTCTCTCACTTTCGCCCGGTACCGGAAACGCGCTTGCAACCACTACAAGCGAAGTAGTACAACTGAAGCACTACAACCGGAGTGGTTGAGTGGCCTACGAAAAGAGACCGGCTTGCGAAAGCTCACGTACTTCATCGCCTGCTCGATCGACGGGTTCATCGGGGACCCGAGCGGAGACGGGTCGGCGATGACGGCCTTCGTCGACGAGGAATACCTCGCCTTCCTCCAGGGCGAATACCCGGAGACGCTGCCGACCCACGGCCGCCGGGCGCTCGGCCTCGAAGGTCTGGAGAACAAAAGGTTCGACACGATCATCCAGGGCCGGGGCAGCTACGACCTGGCCCTGAAGGAGGGCATCACCAGCCCCTACGCCCATCTGCGCGAGTACGTCGCCTCGCGCACCCTGACCGAGTCGCCCGACCCCAAGGTCGAGATCATCGGCGACGGCCTGGTCGCCAAGGTGCGCGAACTCAAGGCCGAGGACGGCGCCTTGGGCATCTACCTGTGCGGCGGCTCGCAGATCGCGGGTGAACTGCTCGACGAGATCGACGAGCTCGTCATCAAGACCTACCCCATCGTGTACGGCACGGGCATGCCGATGTTCGGCTCGGGCCTCGCCATCACGGAGTTCACCTTCGACGGGGTGCGGACGCTCGGCAACGGCGTCGTGGTTCGTACGTACAGCAGGAAGCGCTGAGCGGTCTCCCGCCCTACTCTGAGGGCATGGGCAGCCAAGAGCACGTCTGTCCCTTCTGCGGACAGCCCGTCGACACCGTCGTCAAGCGCCACAAGACGCTGGGCGCCTGGGTCCCCACCTGGGTGGGCGGCCCGTGCCGGAACCCCGACTGCGAGGCGTATGTCGAGGAAGGCGCCGAGCACGACGAGAAGCACGGGCGGCCGGAGCGGCCCGAACAGCCCGAGACACCAGCCGCGAAAAAATCCTGAACCCCGTGTCGAGAAACCCGGTCCGGCTCCGACGTCCCCTGTGAGAGCCGCCCGCCACGGGCGGCCCGAGCCGACGGAAACCGAAGGAGCGGACTGATGAAGTACCTGGTCATGGTGCAGGGCACGCAGGCGGACTACGAGGCGATGAAGGGCCGGGGTTCCGAGCACTCCGTGGCCTGGAGCCAGCAGGACGTCCAGGCGATGTACGCCTTCATGCAGGCCCTCAACGACGACCTCGCCGAGACCGGCGAGATGATCGACGGACAGGGGCTGACCGAGCCCGCGAAGACCCGGCACGTCGCCCTGGGCGACGACGGCAAGGCGGTGATCACCGACGGGCCGTACAGCGAGACCAAGGAACTGCTGGCCGGCTACTGGGTCCTGGACTGCGCGAGCCTGGAGCGGGTCACGGAGATCGCCGAACGCGTCCTCCAGTGCCCCCAGCCCGCCGGGGCCCCCGCGTACCCGGTCGTGATCCGGCCCATCGACGACGGCTCCGGGGACGTCTGAGCCGTACGGAACGACGGGACATGCGCACCACACCCGAGACCGAGGACCTGCTGCGCCGCCACGCGCCGCAGGTCCTCGGCGCGCTGGTGCGGCGGTACGGCCACTTCGACAGCGCCGAGGAGGCCGTACAGGAGGCGCTGCTCGCGGCGGCCGGGCAGTGGCCGCGGACCGGGGTCCCGGACAACCCGCGCGGCTGGCTGATCAAGGTGGGGGCACGTCGGCTGACCGACGCGCTGCGGGCGGAGGAGGCACGCCGGGCCCGGGAGGAGAAGGCCGTGGCGCTGGCACCGCGATGGGGGCACCTCCCAGGCCCTTCGGGCACTGGGGGAGCCTTCACGGCCCCGCCGCCCGGCGCGGACCGCGCTCCCCGTGAGGACGACACCCTCACCCTGCTCTTCCTCTGCTGCCACCCCGACCTGACCCCGCCCGCCCAGATCGCCCTCACCCTGCGCGCCGTCGGCGGTCTGACCACGGCGGAGATCGCCCGTGCGTATCTCGTGCCCGAGGCGACGATGGCCCAGCGCATCAGCCGGGCCAAACAGAAGGTCCGCGGGGTGCGCTTCGGGCGGCCCGACAACTGGGAGGACCGGCTGCCGGCGGTCCTGCAGACCCTGTACCTGATCTTCAACGAGGGCTACACGGCCACCTCGGGCGCGAGCCTGACGCGGCGGGACCTCGCCGGTGAGGCGATCCGGCTGACCCGCACGGTCCACCGGCTCCTCCCCGACCACGGCGAGGTGGCCGGCCTGCTCGCCCTGATGCTGCTCACCGACGCCCGCCGCGACGCCCGCACCGGCCCGCACGGAGAGCTCGTCCCGCTCGACGAGCAGGACCGCGACCGCTGGGACAAGGCCGCGATCGACGAGGGCGTCGCCCTGGTCACCCGTGCCCTCTCCCGGGGCCGCGCGGGCCCGTACCAACTGCGCGCCGCCATCGCCGCCGTCCACGACGAGGCGCCGTCCGCGCAGGAGACCGACTGGCAGGAGATCCTCGGCCTCTACGACGTCCTGACGCGCCTCGTCCCCGGCCCCGTCGAGCGCCTCAACCGCGCGGTCGCCGTCGCCATGGTCCGGGGACCGCGGGCCGCACTGGCCGAACTGGGCGAACTGGAGGACGAGCTGGGTGCCGGGCACCGGCTGGACGCGGTCCGCGGTCATCTGCTGGAGCGGGTGGGAGCGTACGACGAGGCGCGCGCCGCCTACGAGGCCGCGGCCGGCAAGACCCTGAGCCTGCCGGAGCAGCGCTATTTGCACGCGCGGGCGGCCCGGCTGAGGCCGTAACCTCACCCCATGCCCGAACACACGTACATCCTGCACATCACCGAACGCTCCCTGTGGGACGCCGCCCGTGAGCGCGGCACGTACGAGATGTCGACGCGCGGCCGCACCCTCCAGGAGGAGGGCTTCATCCACTGCTCGACCCGCGCCCAGCTCCCGGCCGTGGCCGCCTTCCTGTACGGCTCCTACGACGGCCCCGACGAACTGGTGGTGCTGGTCGTGGACCCGGCACGACTCGACGTGCCGCTGAAGTACGAGGAACCGAAGCCCGGGAGCGAGGAGTTCCCCCATGTGTACGGGCCGATCCCGGTGGACGCGGTGGTGGCCGTGGAGCCGTGGACGTGACGGGACGGCGCCGCTTATGGCGGTGGGTCGTGGTGGCGTGGGTGATCCTCGTGGCCGTCGCGGGCGCCGCGACACTCTGGCTCCAGGACTCGGCCGAACCGCCGGGACCGTACAGCTGGCAGGAGGCCAGTCCGTCGCACACGCCGCCGGAGGGGTGGGAGTCGGCGTGTGCGGGCGCCACGCCCGACGAGGACGGCCGGGCGCTCTGCGTCGTCCTCACGGGCCCGGACTCAGGGCCGCGGTAGCCCGCCGGTCTCCGGATCCCGTCCCGTCAGGCAGTACACGCCGCCCGCCGGATCGCGCATCACCGTCCAGTGGGCGCCCCGGGCGACGAAGGACGCGCCCAGCTCCTCGTGCCTGGCACGGGTCGCCGCGATGTCCGCGCAGGCCAGGTCCAGGTGGGCGGAGCCGCGCCGCTCCTCGCCGAGCCGCTGGAGCAGGATGCGGACCGGCAGCCCGGGCGGCGGCTTGAGCACATGGAACTCGGGGAGGGAGCCCGGCACCGACTCCCAGCCGTCCAACAGGGCGCTCCAGAAGGCGACTTCGGCGTCGTAGAGCGATGGCGGTACGTCGACGCAGACCTGGTCGAGCCGGCTGCCGCGCACCACGGGCGGGCGCACCGACTCCCCGTGCCAGGGCACGGCGCAGAACAACTGCCCGGCGGGCGACCGCAGCACGGCCCACCCCTCGTGCCCGGCGGCGACACCCGCGCCCAGCTTGAGCGCCGACTCCACGAGTTCCGGTACGTCGTCCGTGACGAGGTCGAGATGCGCGCCACCGGCGCCCGAGTCGACGCCCTGCACCTTGACGCAGGCGTCGGCCCCGCCGCCGGGCAGCAGGGTCACGAACTCGTCCCGCGCGCCGCGGAACGCGGACGGCCGGGTGTCCGTCACCGCGGTCCAGAAGGCGTGGGCCCGGCCGAAGGACGCTGCGGGGCGGTCGACGAAGGCGTACGTCCAGCGGATGCTCATGGGGCGATCGTAGATCCGTTCACCACCCCGCTTTCGCAATAGTCTTACGATTCACGCCCCTGCTCCTGGGACATGCTTTGCCGTCAGTTCCCCGTTTATTGGCCGACGCTTGTTTGCATTGGGGAATGGACCACATCACGTTCTTGGTGGCGGTCGTCATTGTGACGGCCCTTGCCTTCGACTTCACCAATGGATTCCACGACACGGCGAACGCGATGGCCACGTCCATCGCCACGGGGGCGCTCAAACCGAAAACGGCCGTGCTCATCAGCGGTGTCCTGAACGTCGTCGGCGCCTTTCTGTCCACCGAGGTCGCCAAGACGATCTCCGGCGGCATCGTGGACGACACACTCGTCACACCGGGCATGATCTTCGCCGGCCTCGTCGGGGCCATTCTGTGGAATCTGCTCACCTGGCTGGTCGGGCTGCCGTCCAGTTCGTCGCACGCGCTGTTCGGCGGGCTGATCGGGGCCGTCTGGGTCGGTGCGGGGGCCCATGGCGTGCACTTTGACAAGGTTGTCGAGAAGGTGCTGATCCCGGCGGTGGCCTCGCCCCTCGTGGCGGGGATCGCGGCACTGCTGGCCACCTACCTGGCGTACAAGGTCACCGCTCGTGCCCGCAAGGAGTCCGTCACCAAGGGCTTCCGCGTCGGTCAGATCGCCTCGGCCTCGCTCGTCTCGCTGGCCCACGGCACGAACGACGCGCAGAAGACGATGGGCGTCATCACGCTGACCCTGATCTCGGCGGGCGCGCTCGGCCATGACGCGGGCCCGCCCCTGTGGGTCATCGCCTCGGCCGGTCTGGCCATCGGTCTCGGCACCTACCTCGGCGGCTGGCGGATCATCCGCACGATGGGCAAGGGCCTGACGGAGATCCAGTCCCCGCAGGGCTTCGCGGCCGAGACGGCGTCCACGACGGTCATCCTCACCTCGGCCCACCTGGGCTTCGCCCTGTCGACCACGCAGGTCGCCTCCGGCAGCATCCTCGGCGCGGGGCTCGGCCGCCGGCTGGCGGAGGTCCGCTGGGGCGTCGCCGGCCGCATGGTCGTGGCCTGGCTGGTCACCCTGCCGGCCGCCGCGCTGGTCGGCGGTGTCTCGGCGAGCGTGGTCACCCACGGCGGCAACATCGGTACGGCCGTGGTCGCCCTGGTCGGGGCCGCCGTCGCCGCCGGCATCGTGTTCGCCTCGCGCCGCAACCCGGTGTCCGCGCACAACGTCAACGACGACCACGAGGTCACGATCCGCAGCACCGAGCCGGCCAAGGTCGGCACGGCCGCCTGAGACACAGCCGCCTGAGACAAGGGGAGTTCACATCATGAGCCTCGACTGGACCGCACTCGGCCAGGTCGCCGCGGTGAGCCTGGCCGTCACGGTGGCCGTGGTCGCCGTCTTCGCCCTCGGCGTGCTGGGCCTGGCCCGCCACGAAGGGGCGCGCGCGGAGGGCGACGGCACGTCCGCCTTCGGCTTCGCCCAGGCCGGGCTGTGTTTCCTGGCCTGCGCGGCGGTGGTGGTGTACGGGATCTGTCTGATCGTGCCGCAGTTCCACTGACCGGCTGAACCGACGGGCCGGCGAAGGCGCCTTGCATCGGGCATCAGGCGTCCTTCGCCGGCTCCAGCCGTTCGTACACCGTCACCCGCCGCCCGCGGACCTGTTCGTCCGCCACCACCGTGAAGTGCTCCTTCAGTACGGCGGCCTTCGCCTTGTCCCGCTCGTTCGACACCGGCCGGGCCACGTCGGAGGCGTCGGTGACCAGCAGTATCCGGTGCTGTGCCAGCATCGCGGACCGTATCCGGGCCGGATCCGCCTCCTCGCCCTTCAACGTCCCCGACGCCACGGGGCTCTCCGCCAGCGCTATGTCCCGCAGGCCGGTGAAGTGGCCGGGGGAGACGAGCGCGGTGTCGCGCCGGGCCGCGGGCAGGAACACCACCGCGTCCCCGCCCTCCTTGAGCCGCCGTACGTCCTCCGCTATCGCCAGGACGTCGTCCACCCGGCTGGCCGGGGACCGCTTGGCCAGCGACTGCGGGAGCAGCGCCGCCACCGCCACGGCGACCACCGCAGGGACGAGCCACAGCGACGTCCTGGGGAACCGGGGCCTGGTCGCCCGTACGGCGGTCCCCAGCGCCGTGCCGATCAGCAGGGCCAGACCGAGCATGCTGAACAGGACGTAGCGGTCCAGGAAGAGCGGCCGGACCAGGGAGAGGCCGAGGAGGCAGAGCTGCGGCACCGCCAGCAGCGGCAGCGCCACGGCCGCCACCGACAGCCGCTTCTCGCGCGGCCGGTCCAGCAGGGCCCCGAGGCCGCCGAGGGCCAGCAGGATCGCCGGGCCGATGAGCATGTGCCAGGTCAGCGGAGGGATCCAGGAGACCTGGTCGGACTGGCGGCGGCTGAACAGGATCAACGGCGCCACGGCCGTCACCGCGAGCGTCGCGGCCACGGCCCAGCGCACCCGGGTTCCGCGCCGGGCCCGCGTCCACAGCAGGGTCGCCAGGTGCGCGGGCAGGATCAGCAGCGACAGCCAGTTGAGCAGCCCGCACACCGCGACCGTGCCCGCGTAGCCGGCCCAGTGCCGCGTACGGCCACGTCCCTGGAGCACGGTCACCAGGAGCAGCGTCGAGATGCCGGCGCCGGCCGCGACGAGCGCGTACGGGCGGCCCTCCTGCAGATAGAACTGCACGGCCGGAAGCAGACCGAACGCCAGCCCTCCCGCCAGGCCCGCCCAACCTCCGGCCAGCCGCCCGCCGATGACCGTGACGCAGGCGGCCGCCACCGCCGTGGCCAGCACGGAGGGCAGTCGAAGGGTGGTGGTACCGGCCCCGAAGCACTCGAAGAGCCCGTGCATCAGCAGGTAATAGAGCCCGTGTACGGCGTCGACCTGACCCAGCATGTGCCAGATGTCGGCGACCGGCCGACCGGCCACCTGCCAGGTCGCGGCCTCGTCCCGCCACACGCTGTCCTGCCGGGAGAGCCCCCACAGGCCGAGGGCGAGGGTCCAGAGCACGGGGATCGGCCAGAGGGGCGGGCGGTGCCTCAAGCGAGCGTTCTCCAAGAGATCGGCATTCGGTCCGACGGGGGCCAGGCCGCCGGTGATGTGATCTCACTCGCCCGCTGTCACAGGGCACACCGAAAACCGCCCCGACCGCACAGGTCGAGGCGGGATCTGAGTACCGCTCAGCTTCCCCCGGGAGCCCACCGGTCCTGGGAGTGCACATGACCAGGTGGACACGCCAGAACCTACGTGACCTGAACAACCCGCGGCCACCGAGGACCGCGTGAACACAATCACCGCGAACCGAGGGAACCTCACGCCCGCGAAACCGTCCGGGTACGCCGAACGGGCCCGACCGGGGACTGCGCGAAGCTGCCCGGAATCCCATGGACACGGCTCGCCGGGGTGACCCATGATCGCTTGCATGATTCGGGCCGCCACTGTGAAGGACGTCGCTGAGATCCGCGCGATGATCCGCGAACTCGCCGAGTACGAAAGGGCTGTTGAGCAGGCTCTGGCCACCGAGGAGCAACTCCGCGAGGCGCTGTTCGGCGAGCATCCCGCCGCCTTCGCCCTGATCGCCGAGGACGACGACTCGGGCGACGTCGTGGGCTATGCCTTGTGGTTCCCGCGCTTCTCGACCTGGACCGGGGCCCGTGGCATGCACCTGGAGGACCTCTACGTACGGCCGGACGCCCGGGGAGGGGGACACGGCAAGGCCCTGCTCGCCTCCCTCGCCGCGGTCTGCCTGCGGAACGGCTACGAGCGCTTCGAGTGGTGGGTCCTGGCCTGGAACGAGCCGACGATCGACTTCTACAAGTCGCTCGGGGTCGAGCTTCTGGACGAGTGGACGGTATGCCGGCTGAGCGGTGAGCCCCTCAGCGACCTCGCCGCGCGGGCCCCGGGAGCCGACAGCCCGAGCCTTGCCCCCTAGGAGGGCGGCGTATGAAACCTCCCGTGGCAGCGGTGGTCGAAGCCCACAGCGCGCTCGAAAGGCTCGTCGCCGGACTGGACGACCAGCAGGTCGCCGAGGCGTCCACCCTGCCGGGCTGGTCGCGTGGCCATGTACTCGCGCATCTCACCGACAACGCGAGAATGTTCACCCGCCTCGCCGAACACGCCCTGCGCGCAGAGCTCGTACCGGGCTACGACGGTGGCGTGGACGAGCGCGACGCGATCATCGAGGCCACGGCCGGCCGTGGTGCCGCCGAGCACCGCGCCGAACTCGCCGGACACATGGCCCGGCTGGAGGCGGTGTGGGCACGCGCGGGCGCATCGGACTGGGGCCGTCCGGTCACCTTCCGCGACGCGGACCTCGCCGCGACGGTGTGGGCGCGCTGGCGCGAGGCCTGGATCCACATGGTCGACCTGAACCTCGGTGTACGGCCGGACGACTGGCCCGGGGAACTGGCCGCGCACGCCGTCGACTTCCTCCTCTGCCGCCTTCCGGCAGGCACACGGGTCCGCGCCGAGGACGTGCCCCGGCAGTGGTCCGTCGGTGACGGGCCGGACACGGTGGTGGTCACCGGACGTCTGCGCGACCTGGCGGCCTGGCTGTCCGGCCGCACACCCACAGCCGCACCGGTGGCGGCGCAGGGACTGCCCGCCCTCGGACCCTGGCCGCCCCATCCGCCCCATCCGCCGCAGCGGCCGAACCGTGCGTGACGATGCCTTGGAAAACACCGCACCCGGACCGCCACGGACGCCATGCTCGGCGCCCTGCGGACCGGGTGCGGACAGGAGGACCGGATGATCGAAGAGATCGCCGGTCGAGCGGTCTGACCGGAGGTCAGGCCTTCTTGGTCTCCCAGAAGATCTTGTCGATCTGGGCGATGTAGTCCAGAGCCTTCTGGCCGGTGGCCGGGTCGGTCGAGCCCTTGGCGGCCGAGAGGGCCTTGAGGGCGTCGTTGACCAGCTGGTGCAGCTCCGGGTACTTCTCGAAGTGCGGGGGCTTGAAGTAGTCGCTCCAGAGCACCGAGACGTGGTGCTTCGCGAGCTCGGCGCGCTGCTCCTTGATGACGGTGGCGCGCGCCTGGAAGTGCGGGTCGTCGTTGGCGGCCATCTTTTCCTGCACGGCCTTCACCGACTCCGCCTCGATGCGGGCCTGGGCCGGGTCGTACACACCGCAGGGCAGGTCGCAGTGCGCGCTGACCTTGACCTTGGGGGCAAACAGGCGGGAAAGCATGGAGCATTCCTTCCTCGTGATCGTCTTCTCAGGTGGGACATTACTCCCTGCAAGACGGGTTTTCGCGAGTGCCCCCATGGGCTTAGGACAAAAGTCCAGGGTCAGACTGAGACTGGTGGAGGACCGTACCGGGGAGGTGCCGGGGATGCCGGAGTTGTCGCAGGAGACCGAGCGTGGGCGGGCGGGCCGGCCCTTCGGGTGGGCCGAGGTGACCGGGCCGTCGATGGTGCCCACGCTCTACCACGGCGATCTGCTCGTGGTGGTGCACCGGGGCCGGATCAGGGCCGGCGACGTCGTCATCCTGCGCCATCCCTTCCAGCAGGACCTGCTCGTCGTCAAGCGCGCCGCGGAGCGGCGTGAGAGCGGGTGGTGGGTGCTCGGGGACAACGCCTACGCCGGGGGCGACAGCACCGACTACGGCGTGGTGCCGGACGAGCTGATCCTGGGCAAGGTCCGGTTCCGGTACCGGCCGCGCAAGCCGGATCAGCGCTCGCCGTTCGCGCTGGCCCGCTGGGTGCTGTCGGCCGTGCGGCCGGTGTTCGCCGACCGGTCGGCCGCGAGGCGTTTGCGGGCCCGGTAGGCGGCCACGTTGGCGCGGGTCGCGCAGCGGTCCGAGCAGTAGCGCCGGGAGCGGTTGGTGGAGGTGTCCAGGTAGGCGTTGCGACACGGGGCCGCCTCGCACAGGCCCAGGCGGTCCACGCCGTACTCGGTGAGGTGGAAGGCCAGGCCCATCGCCGCGATCGCCGCGTAGCCCGCGGTCGCGTTCGACGGGTGGTCCGCCAGGTGCATGTGCCACAGGGGGCGGCCGTCGTCGTCCCGGAAGTCGTGGCCGGAGATCTGCGGGCTCACCGGGAACTCCAGCAGGAGTGAGTTCAGCAGGTTCACGGCCAGTGCCTCGTCGCTCTGGTCCGCCGCCTCGAAGACCGCCCGCAGCCGGGCGCGGACCGAGCGGAAGCGGGTGACGTCGGCGTCGGTGGCACGACGGCCCGCCTCCTGGCTGACGCCGAACAGATCGCGGACGGCCTCGACCGAGGTCAGCGAGTCCTTGCCCCGGGCCGGGTCCTCGCTGTTGACGAGTCGTACGGCGTAATCCGAGTAATAGGCCAGTTCCACTTGTAGTCCTTACGGAGGCGTTCTATGGTCGTGGTGCGGTCGGGTAACAGCTGATCGTGCTTCCAGGGTATTACGTGACGTGCGCTATGGAGGGGTTCGATGACGGACACGGACATCACCACCACGACCGGAGCCGACTGGGCTGCCTGGCAGCAGAGCTGGGACCGGCAGCAGGAGTGGTACATGCCCGACCGCGAGGAACGCTTCCGGATCATGCTCGACATGGTCGAGGCCCTCGTCGGGCCCGCCCCGCGCGTGCTCGATCTCGCGTGCGGCACGGGAACCATCACGGCCCGGCTGCTCGACCGGTTCCCCGAGGCCACCAGCACCGGCGTCGACCTCGACCCGGCGCTCCTCGCCATCGCCGAGGGCTCCTTCGCGGGCGACGAGCGGGTCTCCTTCGTCACGGCCGACCTCAAGGACCCCGACTGGCCGGCGAAGCTGCCGTACGACTCGTTCGACGCCGTACTGACCGCCACGGCCCTGCACTGGCTGCACCGTGAACCCCTCGCGGCCCTCTACGGTCAGGTCGCGGAACTCGTCCGCGACGGCGGTGTCTTCCTGAACGCGGACCACATGATCGACGAGTCGACGCCCCGGATCAACGCGGCCGAGCGCGTCCAGCGCCACGCCCGTATGGATCAGGCCAAGGCGGAGGGCGCCCTCGACTGGTCCGAGTGGTGGCAGCTGGCCGCCAAGGACCCGGTCCTCGCCGGGCCGACGGCCCGCCGCTTCGAGATCTACGGCGAGCACGCCGACGGCGACATGCCGTCCGCCCAGTGGCACGCGCGCGTGCTGCGCGAGAAGGGCTTCGGCGAGGCCCGCCCGGTGTGGTGCTCGCCGTCGGACACGCTGTTGCTCGCGCTGAAGTAGGACGCCGGGGGCCACGTCCTCGTGGCCGTACGGCGAGATGGAGGCGGTACGAGAAATTCGTACCGCCTCCACTGCGTCCGCTGCGGCTGTTCACGCAGGGGTACCTGGTCATGATCAAGGCCGGCAGCGGTTTCGACGACAGGTCGGCGCCGGGACCAGGACGGGACGCCCCGCCGCTGACCGCGGACCAGCTGCGGGAAGTGGTGACGGCGCCACAGCTGTTGCCGTAGGCCGGGCACATGGTGAAGGGGGGGGGCGGGGGTCTACGGGCGCCCCCACCACCGCCGTCCGGCCGAGGACCATGGTTCAGGTAACCGGCGGACCGCCGGGGGTGGGGGTGGGGAGGGACACCCCGGGGGGGGCGGGCACGACCACCCCCCGCGGGGGCGGGGGGCCGGGGGGGGGTGTGGTGGCCCCCACCATGTGTGTGCGGGGGGGGGCGGACTGTGGGTGGGGGGGCTATCCTTCTACCCCCCCCCCCCCCTTCACCGTCGTACCGTCAGAGCACCTTGGACAGGAACGCCTGCGTCCGCTCGTGCTGCGGGTTGGTCAGGACCTCGCGGGGGTCGCCGGACTCGACGACCACGCCGCCGTCCATGAAGACCAGGCTGTCGCCGACCTCGCGGGCGAAGCCCATCTCGTGGGTGACGACGACCATCGTCATACCGGACTCGGCGAGGTCGCGCATGACGTCGAGGACGTCACCGACCAGCTCCGGGTCGAGGGCCGAGGTCGGCTCGTCGAAGAGCATCAGCTTCGGGTCCATCGCCAGCGCACGGGCGATCGCCACGCGCTGCTGCTGGCCGCCGGAGAGCTGGGAGGGGTAGCTCCCGGCCTTGTCGGCGAGGCCGACGCGGTCGAGAAGCTCCCTCGCGCGCTCCCTGGCCTGGGCCTTGCTCACGCCCTTGACCTGGATCGGCGCCTCGATGACGTTCTCCAGCGCCGTCATGTGCGGGAACAGGTTGAACCGCTGGAACACCATGCCGATGTCCCGGCGCTTCAGCGCGACCTCGCCGTCCTTGAGCTCGTACAGCTTGTCGCCCTTCTGGCGGTAGCCGACCAGCTCGCCGTCGACGTACAGCCGACCGGCGTTGATCTTCTCCAGGTGGTTGATGCACCTGAGGAAGGTGGACTTGCCGGAGCCGGAGGGGCCGATGAGGCAGAAGACCTCGCCCTGCTTGACTTCCAGGTCGATGCCCTTGAGGACCTCGACGAGCCCGAAGGACTTGTGGACGCCTTCGGCCTTCACCATGGCGGTCATGCGGTACCTCCCGCCGACGGACGGTTCGACAGGGACAGCAGGTTCGCCCTGATCTTCTGGAGCGGGGTCGCCGGCAGGCTGCGGCTGGAGCCCCGGGCGTAGTACCGCTCAAGGTAGTACTGGCCGACGCTGAAGATCGACGTCAGCAGCAGGTACCAGGCCGCGGCCAGGAACAGCATCTCGGCGGGGGCGCCGGAGGTCTGGCCGATGTCCTGGGCGACGCGCAACAGCTCGGAGTACTGGACGACCGACACCAGCGAGGTCGTCTTCAGCATGTTGATGACCTCGTTGCCCGTCGGCGGCACGATCACGCGCATCGCCTGCGGGATGACGATCCGGCGCAGCGTCTTGCTGTGGCTCATGCCCAGCGCGTGCGACGCCTCGGTCTGGCCCTCGTCGACCGCGAGCAGACCGGCGCGGCAGATCTCCGCCATGTACGCGGCCTCGTTGAGCCCCAGGCCGAGCAACGCCGTCAGGAACGGGGTCATGAAGTCCGACCACTCGTCCTTGTAGAACGGGCCGAGGTTGATGTACTCGAAGACCAGGCCCAGGTTGAACCAGACGATCAGCTGGACCAGGACCGGCGTGCCGCGGAAGAACCAGATGTAGAACCACGCGATGGACGAGGTCACCGGGTTCCGCGACAGCCGCATCACCGCGAGCATGATGCCGCCGACGATGCCGATCGCCATCGACAGGACGGTCAGCAGGAGTGTCCTGCCCACACCCTTGAGGACGCGGTCGTTGAAGAAGTAGTCCGGGATCGCACCCCAGTTGATCTTGCCCTGGGAGAACGCGTAGACGACGGCGCCCAGCACGGCGAGCGCGACGACGGCGGTGACGTACCGCCCGTAGTGACGGACCGGGATGGCCTTGATGGCCTCCGGGCCGGCCGGCGGGGTGTCCGCCGGGCCGTCCGTCTTGTTCATATCAGTCACGGGTATTGCCTTTCAGTGCCCGCTGCGCGCGGTCACTTGCCTCCGTTGATGGTGGCCTCGGTCACGGAGCCGTCCTCGACGCCCCACTTCTTGATGACCTTCTCGTACTCGCCGTTCTTGATGATGGCGTCCAGCGCGGCCTTCAGCGCGTCGCGCAGCTGGGTGTTGTTCTTGGCCACCGCGATGCCGTACGGCGCGGCCTCGACCTGCTCGCCGACCAGCTGGAAGTCGTTGCCACCGCCGGAGGTCTTCACGGCGTACGCGGCCACGGGGAAGTCGGAGGAACCGGCGGCGGCACCGCCCGCGCGCAGGCGGGTCTGGGCCTGCTGGTCGTTGTCGAAGGCCTCGATGGTGATCGTCTTGCCACCGGTGCACTTCTTGGCCTCGGACTTGGCCAGGTCCTCGGAGACCGTGCCGCGCTGTACGACGATCTTCTTGCCGCACAGGTCCGACCAGGTCTTGATGTCGGTGTTCTTGCCCTTCTGGGTGTAGATCGAGACACCGGCCGTGAAGTAGTCGACGAAGTCGACGCCCTCACCGACCTTCTTGCCCGTCTCGGAGTCGATGCCCTCCTGACGGTCCTTGGTGTCGGTCATCGCGGACATCGCGATGTCGTAGCGCTTGGAACGCAGACCGGTGATCAGGCTGTCGAAGGTGCCGTTCTCGAACTCGAACGTCACGCCGAGCTGCTTGCCCATGGCGTCCGCGAGGTCGGGGTCGATGCCGACCGTCTTGCCGGAGCTGTCCTTGAACTCGACCGGCGCGTACGCGATGTCCGAGCCGACCTTGATGACTCCCTTGTCGCGGATCGCCTGGGGCAGCTTGTCGGCGAGCGGGGCGCCGGCCGTGGCGGTGTCGGTGCTGTCCGAGCCGCCGCCCTTGGTCTGGTCACCGCAACCGGTGAGCAGCAGAGCGCCTGCGACCGCGATCGCACCTACCGCGGCTGCCCTGGAGCGCGCGGCGGACGTACGGCGGGTGGAGCGTGCGGTCATGGTGGGTTCCTCCGGCGGATGGGTGGAGTTGCCGATGGGGCCGGCACCTGCCGATGGCCGACAGGAGCCTTGGTTTCGTAGGTCGACGGGAACACACGCCTTCGAGTGTCGCGACCCCGTGTGATTACGGCATCTTGCCATTCGGACTGAGCCATTCAGGGCGCCCGCCATGTCAAAATCGGATAACGGGTTACCCCCGAAACCGCATCAGGCCGGTACATCACGACCGGACCTTCTACGGGAATCTTTGCTTCCGGCCGAAGGATCTTCGGCGCCGCTCAGGTTGCGGACCGGGCACGTGCCGGGTTTGCGGTCTTCGGTTGTCTTTTGCGGCTTGTGATGTTGATTGTCCACTTATTCGGCCATGAATCACAGCGGTTTCGCCGTCGGGTCGTGTCCGATTCGTGTCATCGCGGCCGGGCGTTTCCCTTGCCGTCGTGTGATCTTGCAGATATTGGACTCGTCGTCGGTACCGTCCGTCCGGTAAGAAGGTTCTTTACACCCCTCATCCGGGGCTCAGGGCGCGTGTGCGGCGCGCCGTCGCGTATGACCCGTACGTATCAACAGATCGGGCATGCGCGGTCCCGCCCACCCCTCACCAGGAGTGGTCACCCTCAACCAATGAAGATTTAAGGGGTAAAACAAAGTGGCAGCGGAGATCGTCAATCCTCGCAGCGACAGCAATACGGATCAGGACGGCGAGGCCGAGCCCGTCGAATCCTTCGATCCTGCGTTCGCGCTGCACCGCGGCGGCAAGATGGCCGTGCAGGCCACCGTGCCGGTGCGCGACAAGGACGACCTGTCCCTCGCATACACGCCCGGCGTTGCGCGGGTGTGCACCGCGATCGCCGAGCAGCCGGAGCTCGTCCACGATTACACGTGGAAGTCGTCCGTGGTGGCCGTCGTCACCGACGGCACGGCGGTGCTCGGGCTCGGGGACATTGGTCCGGAAGCCTCCCTCCCCGTGATGGAGGGCAAGGCGATTCTGTTCAAGCAGTTCGGCGGCGTGGACGCGGTCCCGATCGCGCTCGACTGCACGGACGTCGACGAGATCGTCGAGACGGTGGTGCGACTCGCCCCGTCCTTCGGTGGCGTCAACCTGGAGGACATCTCGGCGCCGCGGTGCTTCGAGATCGAGCGCAAGCTCCAGGAGCGGGTCGACATCCCGGTCTTCCATGACGACCAGCACGGTACGGCGGTCGTGACGCTCGCCGCCCTGCGGAACGCGGCGCGGCTGAGCGGGCGGGCCATCGGTGACCTGCGCGCCGTCATCTCAGGCGCGGGCGCGGCCGGTGTCGCCATCGCGAAGATGCTGGTCGAGGCCGGTATCGGTGACGTGGCCGTCGCAGACCGCAAGGGCGTCGTCTCGGCCGACCGGGACGACCTGACGTCGGTCAAGCGCGAGCTCGCCGGGTTCACCAACAAGGCCGGCATCACCGGGTCGCTGGAGGCGGCTCTGGAGGGTGCGGACGTCTTCATCGGCGTTTCCGGCGGTACGGTCGCGGAGGCGGCGGTGGCTTCGATGGCGCAGGGCGCGTTCGTCTTCGCCATGGCCAACCCGAATCCCGAGGTGCACCCCGAGGTCGCGCACAAGTACGCGGCGGTCGTGGCCACCGGTCGGTCGGACTTCCCGAACCAGATCAACAACGTGCTGGCGTTCCCGGGGATCTTCGCCGGGGCGCTGCAGGTGCGGGCCTCCCGGATCACCGAGGGGATGAAGATCGCGGCCGCTGAGGCGCTGGCGGGTGTGGTGGGGGACGACCTCGCCGCGGACTACGTCATCCCGTCGCCCTTCGACGAGCGGGTCGCTCCGGCGGTCACCGCGGCGGTCGCGGCTGCGGCTCGGGCGGAGGGCGTCGCTCGGCGCTGACGCGTGGAGCAGGCCTGCTGAACGGCCCCGCCCGGGTGGGCGGGGCCGTTTCTTTGCCTTGGGGCGGGGCCGTCCGGGTGGTTCCGGATGCGTCCCCTCAGGTGCCCGGTCCCACGCCGGTCCCTTTGACAAGAGGGCGTGTCTCACAGGGCTCTGTGGTTCCGTCGGGCGGTGGGGGAGCCTATCGTCAAGGTCATGTTCGCCGTCTATGCCGCCCGAATCGACCGCGACCAGCCGCTTTCCGGACTGGAGTTGGGGGAGCGGCCGGCCCCCGAGGTCCGTCCCGGCTGGAGTGCCGTCAACGTCAAGGCCGCCTCCCTCAACCATCACGACCTGTGGTCGCTGCGGGGCGTGGGCCTTGCGGAGGACAAGTTGCCGATGATCCTCGGATGTGACGCCGCCGGCGTCGACGAGGACGGCAACGAGGTCGTCCTGCATTCCGTGATCGGACAGAGCGGGCACGGGGTGGGGCCCAAGGAGCCCCGGTCCATTCTGACCGAGCGGTATCAGGGCACGTTCGCCGAGCAGGTCGCCGTACCGACGTGGAACATCCTGCCCAAGCCCAAGGAGCTCTCCTTCGAGGAGGCCGCCTGTCTGCCCACCGCATGGCTGACGGCCTATCGGATGCTGTTCACCAATGCCGGGGTACGGCCCGGTGACTCCGTGCTCGTGCAGGGGGCCGGCGGCGGGGTCGCCACGGCGGCCATCGTGCTGGGCAAGGCCGCCGGACTGCGTGTCTTCGCGACCAGCAGGGACGAGGCCAAGCGCAAGCGTGCCCTGGAGTTGGGGGCCGTGGAGGCGGTGGAGTCGGGGGCTCGGCTGCCGCAGCGGGTCGACGCCGTGATCGAGACCGTGGGTGCCGCCACCTGGTCGCACTCCGTGAAGTCGCTCAAGCCGGGCGGCACGCTGGTCATTTCCGGTGCCACCAGCGGTGACCGGCCCTCGCATGCCGAGCTCACCCGGATCTTCTTCCTGGAGCTGAAGATCGTGGGGTCGACGATGGGGACCAAGGACGAGCTGGAGGATCTGCTCTCCTTCTGCGCCGCCACCGGTGTGCGGCCCGTCATCGACGAGGTGCTTCCCATGGACCGGGCCCGGGAGGGCTTCGAGCGCATGCAGTCCGGGGAGCAGTTCGGGAAGATCGTGCTCACCAACTGACGGTCCCTCCGGGCGTCGGTACTCTCCGTAGCTCTCCGTACCTGTGGCGGGTTCGAGGTTTCGATACCTCGGGCCCGCCCTTCTGTTTGTCAATCAGGGTTGACGGCTGCCCGTGTGTCAACTTACGTTGACATCATGACCGAAGCAACAGACCTTGCCGAGCGGGCCGGTGATCGCGATCCGCGGATCGGGTTGCGGGCCGTCGCCGCGTTGCGCCGGCTGCTGGAGCAGTTGGAGGCGGTGCAGGTGCGCAGTGCGCGCAATCAGGGGTGGTCCTGGCAGGAGATCGCCGCGGAACTAGGGGTCAGCAGGCAGGCCGTGCACAAGAAGTACGGGAGGCGTTGATGTTCGAGCGGTTCACGAAGGATGCCCGTGCGGTGGTGACGGGTGCGGTGGAGCAGGCCGGGAGAGGTGGGGCGCGGACCGTCGACGCCGAGCACATGCTGCTCGCCCTGCTCGACAAGGAGGGAGGCCGCGCCTCGTTCGCGCTCGCGGCGCTCGGGGGCAGTCGGTGGCTGGAATCCGTACGGGACGCACTGGGCGAGGCCCGGCGGCGGGGCGGGCTGTCGCAGGCCGAGGCCGACGCGCTCGCCGGGCTGGGGATCGATGTCGGGGAGATCGTCGCCCGGGTGGAGGAAGTGCACGGGGTGGGTGCGATGTCCGGGGACCGGGCGGGTGCGGGCAAGGGGGCCGGGTCGAGACATCGGCCGTTCGGCCGCGACGCCAAGGACGTCCTGGTACGGGCATTGAGGGTGGCCACGTCCCGCCGCGACCGGCACATCGGTGACGAGCACATCCTCCTGGCACTCACCGTCCGCCCCGGTGTGCCGGCCGAGGTGCTCGCCGATCACGGGGTGACGTACGAGACGGTCACGCGGGTGCTCTATGGCGGGGGAGAGGCCAAGGCCGGGTGAGGAGCGGGCGACGGCTGCCTTGGGGGCCGCGGGCTGAGGGCGGTGCGGACTCCGGGCGGCTGCGGGGTGTTCGTGGTTGCTCGCGCAGTTCCCCGCGCCCCTTGAGGGCGCGTGCAGCTCAAGCTCCTTGAAGGGCGCGGGGAACTGCGCGAGCAGCCCCCACGCACCCGCAGTCGCGATCCGGTCGTGCCGCCCGGGTCACGGCTTGGGCGTGCGCAGCAGCGCTCCGATGTGTGCCGCCGCGCTCGACAAGTGGCGGCGGGCGTCCCGGAGCTGGTCCGCTGTCACGCCGTGGTCCCTTGCCGCGTCGCGGATGTCGTCGCGGAAGCGGTCCAGCAGGCGGTCCAGGTCACGGGTCGGGTCGCCGCTGGGGGGCTCATGGGCCCAGGTGGGTTCGTAGTCGGCGGGGAAGTCCTCGGGGGTGTCCGAGTAGTCGGGGTCGTGCTGGGGCGACTTGGGCGGGGTGCCCTGGCGGCCGAAGCCGAAGTCCCTGCCAAGCCCCTTCCCGTAGTCCTTGCCGAAGTCGCCGAACTCCTTGGCCAGTTCCGTCAGGCCCTCCCGGACCCCCGTCGGCCAGTCGCCGCGGGCGAAGTGGTCCTGGACATGGTCCTGGACCCGGCGGGCGATGCGCTGGACCTCCTCCTGGGCCTGGGCCCGGGCGCGGTCCTGGGCCTCCTTGGCCTGGCGGCGGGCGCGCTGGGCCTCCTCGCGGGCGCGGCGGCTCTCGTCCTTGGCGCGCCGGGCCTGCTCCTTCCACTCCTGCTTGGCACGGCGCATCTCCTCCTTGGCGGCGCGCCACGCCTCCTTGTCGGTGTACTCCGAGAAGTCACCGAAGGGTGTGTCCGCCTTGGCCCCGGTGCCCTTGCGGGCCTCGGACGCCGCCGCGCGCATCTCGCGCCGCAGATCGCCCGCCGCGCCGCGGACATCGGCCTGGATCTCGGCGGCGAGTTCGGCGACCGACTCCATGATCTCCAGCTCAAGATCGGCCAACTCGCCGCTGCGGTCGGCCAGTTCGGCACGGCCCGCGTCCGTGATGGCGTACACCTTGCGGCCGCCCTCGGTGGTGTGGGTGACCAGGCCCTCCGCCTCCAGCTTGGCCAGGCGGGGGTAGACGGTGCCGGCCGACGGTGCGTACAGCCCCTGGAAGCGCTCTTCGAGGAGGCGGATCACCTCGTAGCCGTGGCGCGGGGCCTCGTCCAGCAGCTTCAGCAGATACAGACGGAGGCGGCCATGGGCGAAGACGGGGGGCATGTCAGAGCACCTTCTTGTCGGTCGTGCCGTCGGCCGGGGTGGCGGTGGAGGCGTCGGTGGCGGCTTCGGCGGAGCCGTTGCCGTGGTCCTCGCTCGCGGTGTCGCCCTGGCCGGAGACGGAATTGTCCCCCGAGGTGTGGTGCGTGCCGCTCACCGGGGTGGCCGGTGAGTCTGTCGCCGAGGTGCCGGGTGTTTCGCCCGGTGCGCCCTGGTCCTTGGCCGGCTCGGGCTCCTCCCAGGCCTCCGCCTCCCACGGCTCCTCCTCCTTCGGTGGGCGGCGCAGCAGGGCTATCGAGCCGGAGACCGTCGTCGCCCGGAGCTTGCCGGTGCCGGCGCCCAGGCGGCCGGTGATCTTGTGGGCGCCCCACTGGCCGTGGACCCGGAGGCCCTCGAAGGCGTTGGAGATCGTGCCGCTCGCGGTGTTCGCCTCGACGTCGGCGTCCGCCGGGGCCGGCAGACGGATGGCGATCTCGCCGGAGACGCTGGTCAGCCGGATGTCGGTCGGGCCGTCCGGGTCGAGGTCGACGATCATGGAGCCGCTCACGGAGTCGGCCTTCACGGAGGGGCCGGAGCCGTCGACGACCGTCAGATCGCCGGAGACCGAGTTGAAGCGGAGGTCGCCGGTGACGGACTGCGCCTCCAGATTCCCCGAGACGGTGTCGGCGCGCACCGGGCCGGACAGGCCGACCAGGGTCGTGTCGCCGGTGACGCCCTTGACGACCGACGGGCCCTGGATCCCGGAGACCACCGCCCCGGCGCCGACCACACCCACCTCGACGCGCGTGTCGGCCGGCACCGCCAGGGAGACCACCGCGCTGCGCCGCCAGCCCTTGCGGTCGAGCCACTTGAGGAAGCCCTTCCAGGGCAGGTCGTCGTACGCCACCGTCAGGGTGCCGCCCTGCTGGGCCACCACCAGGGGTGGGCCCTCGATCTCGGAGACCTCCAGACGGGCGGAACCTTCTTCCGTCCCCACGACGTTCACAGTGCCGTTGACGATGCGGACCCGGAGCTCGCTCACCGGCTCGTCGAAGGTGAGCTTCCTGGGCTCTGCTACGGACCACTCGGACATGGTGCGGACCTCCTGGGCGACCGGACACGGCCGCACGGGCCGGACCTGAACACGACACGCCATATCGCGTCTTCCGTAAAACACGATATATCGCGGACACGGAAAGTCAAGCACTCGTTCTGGTGATCACAAATCACCTGAGGTGGACAAAACGGCCTAGCGTGTTGGCATGCCGACGGAAGAGTCCAGGACCGCCCGCCGGGCCCACCCCGCCCCGGGCGCCCTGCTTCTCTGCCGGGCCGAGCCCGAGTCCGTCGCCGCTGCGGCCCAGCTGCTGCGCGAGCACATGCTGCTGGTGCCGGCCGGCCGGGAGTGGAGCGTGCTCGTGCCCGAGGGGCGGCCCTGGCAGGAGGGCGGCGAACCGGTCGACCGCGTCCTCACGGGCTGGGCCACCGCCCTCGCCGTCGGGGGCTCCTGGCCCGTGCTCGCCCTGTGGTGGGACGCCGACCGGGCCGGATTCACCCTCGCCTCCGGCTTCCGCCGCCCGGTCGGCTACATCTGGCTCACCAACGGCACCCCGGCCGGCGAGGACGAGGCGATGCACACCTTCGCCGGCCGGCTCGGCCTCGACCCCGTCCTGGACATGCAGTCCCTGGACGCGCTGACCCGCCCCGACGGCGCGGCCGACGCGCGGGCACGCATGCGTGGCCTCCTCGCCGTCCTCACGCGCGCGGGCGTCTCCCTGCCGTCCGGCCTCACCCCCGGCGAGAGCGCCGACCGCCTCCACGAGGCCGCCCGGCTCCAGCCGCACGTCAGGATCGAGTGGCCGGGCTGGCGCGAGGCCTTCCTCGCGGAACTCGACGCCGTCGAGGGCGGCCGCCTGGTCCCCTGGCTCCCCTGGGCGGGCGGCCCCAGGGCCAACGCCGTCGCCCTCGCCCAGGTGGCGGTCGGGCTGCCGCTCGCGGTGTGGGGGCTGCGGCGGCGGAGCGGTGGCTGGACCGCCGCGGGCGCGGTGCTGCTGGCGAACGGCGCACTGGGGCTGGCGTACGGCCTCACGCACGTACCCGACTGACGGCCGGGGCCTGCCTACGGCTTCACACCCGTACCCGACCGACGACCTGGGAAGCGCCGGCCCGGTGCGGCATACCCTGGGAGGGAGTAGGTCCCGAGGGCTTGTCCCGTCAGTCTCAGGAGCAAGAGTTGTACTTCACCGACCGTGGCATCGAGGAACTGGAGAAGCGGCGCGGCGAGGAGGAGGTCACTTTCGAGTGGCTCGCCGAGCAGCTGCGCACGTTCGTCGACCTCAACCCGGACTTCGAGGTACCGGTGGAGCGGCTGGCGACATGGCTGGCCCGCCTTGACGACGAGGACGAGGACTAGGACGAGGACCAGCCACCCGCGGCCCTCCCCGCATACTCCTGCAACCAACCTGGGTATTAGCCTCGTCGCTGTTCAAGTGGGCGCCGTCCGAGGTCGGTTGGCCGGGCGGCTCGGGCTCTGCGGGGGGAGCGGGATGAGTCACATCCAGGACATCGAGCTGCCGGACGGCACGGTGGTCACCGCACGGATCGGTGCTGCCGACGCCTACGACGACCAGGAGGACGTCGGCTTCACCGAGGCCGCGACGGCGAAGGTCGAGCAGCTCCAGGAGCTGATCAAGGCCGTCGGCGGCAGTGTGCTCGACGCGGCCCGGGAGGCCAGGCCGGACGAGGCGTCCATCACGTTCGGCGTGGAGCTGACCGCCAAGGAGGGCCTGGCGGTCGCCGTGCTCGCGCGCGGGGAGGCCAAGGCGTCCCTGGAGGTCACCCTCACCTGGCAGTTCGATCGCGGGCGCGCGGGGGAGGGCGACCGGAGAGCGGTCGGCGCATGAGCGAGCGCGACGACCGTCTCTTCGAGCTGGTCCGGGCCGCCACCGTCCATCTGCTCCCCGCCGACGGCAAGGACAGCCCCTTGTGGGGCAGCGGCTTCTTCGTCGCGCCCGGCTGGGTGCTGACCGCCGCTCATGTGCTCCGCCCGCACCTCGCGGCGGACCGTACGACCGTGTTCCGGGTGCGCGGCGAGGGCATCGACGCCGAGGCCCGCCTCGCCGAGTGGCTGATCACCGACCCGCGCAGCCCCAAGGTCCCGCTGGCCGAGGACCTGGCCCTGGTCCGGCTGACCGGCGAGCACCTCCACGAGTGCGTATGGCTCACCGACCGCGCCGCCCGCCACACCGGCGCGCTGAAGGCCTGCGGCTACTACCCCGGCCCGCCCGAGGCCCACTTCCGCATCGTGGACGCCTGGATCAACGGCCACGAGGACACCTACGGCCTGATCATCAAGTCCGACATCGACATCCCGAGCGGGATGTCGGGCGGCCCGCTGCTCGACCCGGAGACGGGCGCCGTCGTAGGACTGATCAAGTCGCGGCGCAAGGACAAGGACGGCGGCAAGGCGGTGGCCGTCGCCGCGCTGCGCCGGTTCGGCGAGACCTACCGCACGGTGATGGCCGACCACGACCGCTGGCACGGCGAGGAGCCGATGTCGCAGAGCGGGGACAACTGGGTCGAGCTCCAGCACGGGCCGGCCGACGGCCAGGGCGCCGTCTGGACGCCCCGTGACCGCCGCGAGGCACTCGCCCTGCTCGCCGCGCTGCCGCCCCCGCCCGACGAGCCCACCGTCAAGGTCATCGCCAAGATGGCGCGCAGCGGCAACCAGTGGCCCGGCGCCACACCGGAGCTGCGGACCTGGCGCGACGGCCACGGCCTGCTCTACGAGGGCACCGCACCGCTCGACCCGCTCACCTTCCTGCGCTACCTCAGGCTCGTCGAGGCCCACGCGTGCGCCCGCGACGCCGGCAGCCCGCTCCTCGCCCGCTGGATCGAGCGCCGGCTGCGCCGCGACACCCGCCGCTACATGCACGCCTACGCCCGCGACGTCAGCCTCCCCGGCGAACTCCGGCCGCCCCCCGAGGCCGACGGCCCGGAGCGTGTGGTGATCTCCTACCCCGGCCCCGGTGAGGGCCCCGTCGTGGCCCTGCTCCTGGACCCGGTGATCGGTGCGCAGCCCGTCCGGTTCTTCTGGCAGATCTGGTACGACGACGGCGACGGGCTGCCCGAGGTCCACGAGACGGACGCCTCGGTGCGCGGATACCGGCCGGACGAACTCGTGCAGGCGCTGCGCGTCCCGCTGGGCGGACTGCTGGAGTCCAAGGACCGGGAGGGGCACCCCGTACCGCTCGAAGTCGCGCTGCCCGCCGAGTACTTCGACACCGCCGTGCACCGCTGGCGGTTCGCGGACATCGCCGCACTGAACGACCCCGGGCACCTGGGCGCACGCCGCCGCCTCGTGCTGCGCGCCCTTGAGCGCCGGGGAGAACCGGACAACCTCTGGATCGACCGCTGGCGGAGCATGACGGCCGGGCGGCGCTTCCAGGGCTGGCGCATCCCCCCGCCGGGCGTCGTGGACGCCACCGGCTACCGCACCGCCGAACTCGACCGCATCCCCGTGATGTGCCGCCCCGCCGGACAGGGCACCGGGCGCGTCGCCATGAAGCACGCGCTGAGCGGCGGCCACTCCGTCGCCCTCTGGCACATCGGCCCGCACCCGGAGCGCGGCGCCTGCCTGCCCGAGTGCGACACCCTGCACGCGCGCGTGGAGAAGTTCCTCGAAACGCTCGGCTCGCTGGCCGAACTCCCCGACCGGCTGCGGCACGTACGGCAGGACATCAGCGAACAGCGTCCCGACAGCACCTGGGCCGAACCGCTCGCCCTGCTCTACGACGACCCGCGCCGGCCCCTGCCCGGAGAGGAGATCGAAACGGTGGACGCGCCGCTGTGAACAACATCGACAACTGGCCGAAATCGCCGGTGTACCAAGGCAGTTCCGGGTATGTTTCCAGGGGCCCGCTGCGGGCGCACGACGCTCCCGTCGGCCAGGACGTGGACTCCCACCGACCGTCGACGAGGAGCGCGCCATGAGCGAGTGGTTCATCTACCGGGGCATCGGAGAACCGGATCCGGCCAGGATCGCCGAGCTGCCGGAGCCACCGCCCTGGCGCCGGTTCGACGCCCCGCCCGTCGACTACGAGGTCCCGGAGCTCGACTCCGTCACCCACCGCAGGCTCGGCGAGCGCACCGTCCCGCTGCCCGTCCAGGACCCCGACGCCCTCGAACTCGTCAACGCCGCGCTGTATCTGCGCCGCCCGCTGCTGGTCACCGGCGAACCCGGCGTCGGCAAGTCCACGCTCGCCCACTCCGTCGCCTACGAACTCGACCTCGGCCGGGTCCTGGAGTGGCCCATCGTCAGCCGCAGCGAACTGCGCGACGGCCTCTACACCTACGACGCCATCGGCCGCCTCCAGGACGCCCAGCTGCCCGGCGAGGAAGGCGCCCAGGACATCGGCCGGTACATCAAACTGGGCCCGCTCGGCACCGCCCTGCTCGCCGCCGGCAAGCCCCGGGTGCTGCTCATCGACGAGCTGGACAAGAGCGACATCGACCTGCCGAACGACCTGCTCAACGTCCTGGAGGAAGGCCGCTTCGCCATCCCCGAGCTGGAGCGCATCGCCGACCGCACCCCCGAGGTGCGGGTCCTCACCGACGACGGGCGCCGGGTGACGGTGACGGGTGGTCAGGTACGCTGCCGGGCCTTCCCGTTCGTCATCATGACCAGCAACCGCGAGCGCGAGTTCCCGGCCGCCCTGCTGCGCCGCTGCATCCCGCTCGACCTGAAGGCCCCGCGCGACGAACGCCTCGCCGCCCTCGTCCAGGCCCACTTCGGACAGGGTGCCTACGACGCCAACCGCGACCTCGTCGACCAGTTCACCCGGTCCGAGGCGGACGGCGCGCTGCGCCCCACCGACCAGCTGCTGAACGCCATCTTCCTCGCCCAGCACGCCGCCCGGGACGCGGGCCGGCGCCGCGAGGAGATCTCGGAACTGCTGATGCAGCCCCTCGACCACGGGCCCCGGTAGCCGATGACACCCCGCGTCCCCGGCACCCCGCCCAGCGGCGTGAGCCCCGTGCTCACGGCGCTGGTCGCGCGGCTGCGGGACGCGGGCATCACACCCGGCGTCGAGGAACTGGCCGATGCCCTGTGGCTGGCCCGCTGGCTGCCGCCCTCCGCGACCGGGCCGGACCGGACCGGAACGGCCCCCCTCGTCGACCCGGAACCACCCGTCGGCCCCGACCCCCTCCCGCACCCGCTGGACACCGTGGGCACGAACACCGAGGACGCCGAGCCCCGGCAACCCGACAGCGCCCGCCTGTTCGCACCCGGCCCGGGCGGCGGAGGCACCGACACCCGGATGACCCCGGTCCGCGTCCCGGCCGCCCCGGCCCTGCCCGAACCCCTCGCCCTGCAACGAGGGTTACGGCCCCTCCAGCGCTACCGCGCCCCCGTACGCCCCGTTCCACGCACCCTCGACGAGCGCGCCACCGCCGAACGCGCCGCCGAATCCGGGCTCGTCCTGCCCGTCCTGCGCACCGACCGGCGCCGCGAGGCCCGGCTGCTGCTCCTGATGGACGTCTCCACCTCCACCGTCGTATGGCAGCAGGCCCTCGACGAACTGCGGCAGGTCTGCGCCCGCGCCGGCGCCTTCCGCGAGGTGCAGGTGCGCTACCTCCACGAGACGCCCGGCGGCCGGCCCGGCTGCGCGGCCACCTCGGAGCCGGGTGCCGCCCTGCACGCCCCGGAGCAGCTCAGCGATCCGACCGGGCGGCGCGTCACCCTGGTCCTCAGCGACTGCGCCGGGCCCATGTGGCGCAGCGGACAGGTGCAGCGGCTGCTGCACCGCTGGGCCGCGACGGCGCCCGTGGCCGTCGTACAGCCACTGCCGCAGCGGATGTGGCTGCGCACCCATCTGCCCGCCCGGCGGGGCCTGTTGCACCGGCGTGAGGGGCCCGCCGGGTCGCTGGTGTTCCGGTCCGACAAGGGGCCGGTGTACGCCGGGGCGCTGCCCGTCCCCGTGCTCGCGCTGCGCCGGGAGTCGGTGGAGGGCTGGGCGCGGCTGGTGTCCGGGGCCACGGGACAGTCGCTGTCCGCCGCGGCAGGCTGGGTGCGGGCCGACCATCCCGCGTCGGCGGCGCCGGTGCGGGCCGCGCAGGAGCGCAGCGGAGCCGATCGCGTCCGCACGTTCTGGCGCCCGGCGTCGTCCGAGGCACGGCGGCTGGCGGTGTATCTGTCCGCGGTGCCGCTGTATCTGCCGGTGATGCAGCTCGTCCAGCACGCCATGCTGGCCGGGAGCGGGCCGGACGTGCTCTCCGAGGTGCTGCTGAGCGGGCTGTTACGGCGGCGGGAGGATGCCGACGATCCGCGGGCCGTCCAGTACGAGTTCCTGCCGGGGGTGGCCACCGAGCTGCGGTCACGTCTGTCGGTCGACGAGGTGGAGCTGCTGCTCAAGCACTGCTCCGAGTACGTGGAGCGGAAGTTCGGGCGCAGCGCGCGCAACTTCCCCGCGCTGGCCGGGGCGTTCCTGCGGGGCGCCGTACCGCCGGACCCGGAACCGCTGACCGGTTCGGCGGAGCGGGAGCCGGCCGGGCTGCGGGCGTTCGCCGAGGTGTCGGCGGAGGTGCTGCGCGATCTCGGGGCGCGGCTGCCGGCGGTGCCGGTGGCGCCGGGGCAGGGCGTGGAGGAACTGCTGGCGCAGGGGCGGCAGGCGCTCGCGCGGTTCGACGGGGAGGGGCTCACCCGGGAACTCGATTCCGCGGTGGAGTGTCTGCGGCAGTCGGTCGCGGTGGCGCGGTCGGAGAGCGAACGGGCCGCGGCGGGGGAGGAGCTGGCCCGCGCACTCCTTGCCAGGTGGCGGGTGCGGCGGGTGCGGGAGGACCTGCGGGAGGCCTGGGAGGCGGTCGCCGGGCAGCCCCTCGGCGCGCACGGGCGGCTCGTCCTCGGGCTGGTGTACTGGGCGCAGGCGCAGGAGGTGCGCACCAGCGGGGCCGGCTTCGACGGCATTCCGGAGAGCCTGCGGGAATGGGCTCCGAGTCAGCCGGGACGGGCGCAGGAGCATGCGCTGGCCGTGCTGCTGTATCTGGCCGACGACAACCTCGGCGCGGTCCTGGCCGACGAGGACACGGGGCCGGCGGTACCGGAGCGCCGCAGGGCGGCCGCGGAGGCGCTGACAGGTGTGCGACGTGCCGTTGCCGAGCTGGGACCGGGAGTCTGGGGGGACGGCGAGCCCGTCGTCACCGCCGAGGACTGGCATGTGCTGCATCTGCACCGGGCCGTCGACGCGGCCGGTGTGTGGTCCGAGCTGTCCGGCTCGGCGCTCGCCCTGGTCGCCCGGGGACGGCTGTGGCTCGATCTGGCCCGGCAGCACGAGCGGCATGCGGAGGTCGCCGCCGACGCGGCCGCCAGTGCCGCCGAGGATCTGATGGAGGCGGTCCGGGACGAGACCGCCCTGTCGGCCGCCGAGCGCGCCAGGGTCTGGCTGGATGTGGCGGCCGCCGTCGAGATCCCGCAGCCCGAGCGCGAGGAGAGCCTGCTGCTGTACGCGGTGGAGCAGGCCCACCAGGCCGCGGGCGACGACGTGGAGCTCAGGTTCGAGTGCCTGGTACGGACCGGGCGGATCCACCACGGCCGCCACGAGCAGTCCGGATCGCCGGCCCCGCTGAACCGGGCCGTCGAGGCATGGGAACAGGCGCTGCAACTCCTCGGTGAGGACGACTCCCGACGGCTCGGGGTGCTGACCGATCTCGGCCTGGCACTGCAGACCCGGTTCGGCCTGCGGGGAGAGGGCGAGGACATCGCCAGGAGCGTCGATCACCTGCGTCAGGCGGTCGACGAGTGCATGCCGGACGAACCCCGTCTCCCCTGGCTGCGCCTGTACCTGGGGCGCGCCTACTACCGGCGCTATCTGCTCACCAGCGTGCTGACCGATCTGTACGAGGCCGACTGGCTGTTCGCGGAGGCCGCACGCGGTGCCGAGGACCCGTGGTTCCTCACGGAGTGCCACAGCAACCGCGGGAGGGTGGCCCGCCAGCTGTACGAGCGCACCGAAACGGTCGCGCATCTGCACAAGGCGATCGAATTCTTCAATCAGGCAGTCGAGTACGCGGAGGAGGCCGACGACGACGAGTTGGTGGCCGAAGCCCTCAGAAGGCGCGGCCAGGCGCGGGAGTCGCAGGGCAGGCCCAGGACCGCCCTGGCCGACTACGACCGTGCCCTGCGCCTGACGAACGACCGCGAGCGCGCCCTCTTCCTCCGTCTGCGCGTCTCCCGCCTGTCCCCCGAAACGGCCGCCGAGTGACCCTCCCCGCCGACGACACCCACATACCCCTCCCGGAGCTCGCACCACCCGGCCAGACCGACCACCCGGTACTGGCCGCGATACTCGCCGAGCTCCGCACCCGAGAGGGGGAGCCCCTCGTCGTCGCCCACTACGAAGACGCGCCATGACGACCCGCCCCCACCCGCCCTGGCCGTACGCCCTTCTCGACATCACGGCCCACCGGCCCGTCCCGTTCCGGCAGTTCGTGCTCAAGGTGCACGGCCGGTGCAACCTCGACTGCACCTACTGCTACCTCTATCAGGGCCCCGACCACGGCTGGCGCGACCGTCCGGCGAGCACCTCCGCCCGTACCGTGCGCCGCACGGCGGCCCGTATCGCCGAGCATGTGCGCACCCACCGCCTCGACGTCATCCGCATCGAACTGCACGGCGGCGAGCCCCTCCTCACCGGCCCAGACCCGGTCCTGGCCTACGTCGACGCGGTGCGCGCGGCCGTCGACTGCCGGGTGACGGCCACCGTCCAGACCAACGGCACCCGTCTGACGGACCGGTCCCTCGACCGCCTCGCCGGCGCCGGAGTCCGGGTCGGCCTCAGCCTCGACGGCGGCCGGGCCGCGCACAACGCCCGCCGGGTCGACCACGCCGGGCGCCCCGCCTGGCCCGCCGCCCGCGCCGCGGCACACCGGCTCGCGGCACGACCGGAGTCGTACGCCGGAATCCTCTGCACCATCGACCTGGCCGCCGATCCGCTGGACGTCTACCGCTCGCTCCTCGAACTGCGCCCGCCCGGCGTCGACTTCCTGCTCCCGCACGCCAACTGGGACCGGCCGCCGCCGGGTCTGCCCACCCGGCCACCGGGCAGGCACCGACCCCACCCCACCCCCTACGGCGACTGGCTCGCCACCCTCTTCGACGCCTGGTGGGACGAGGGGCGGCTCACCACCCGCATACGGTTGTTCCAGGAGATCGCCGGGCTGCTCCTCGGCGCGCCCAGCAGGGCCGAGGCCGTGGGACTGTCGCCGATGGCCGCCGTCGTGGTGGAGACGGACGGCGCCATCGAGCAGGTCGACTCGCTCAGGTCGGCGTACGAGGGTGCCTCGGAGACCGGGCTCGACGTGTTCGGGCACTCCTTCGACGACGCCCTGCGCCATCCCGGCCTCGCCGCACGGCAACTGGGGGAGCGGGCCCTGGCCGAGGAGTGCCTGGGGTGTCCCGTGGGAAAGGTGTGCGGGGGCGGGAACTATGTGCACCGGTACGCTCCCGGGACCGGGTTCCGGCACCCCAGTGTCTACTGCGCCGACCTGGAGCGGCTCGTCCGGCACATCGCGCACCGGCTGCAGCGGACGTCCGGAACGGCCCGGTGACCGCAGGCGATGCGCCACTCGGTGCAACTCGGCACCTCTGGAACCGATTTGACGCACAATTGAATAACCTGTGCACACTCGTGACCAGGTTCAGTCGAGGGGAAACGGCGAGATGGCGGCAGAACTCGGACATGTCACGGTCGTCTTCGCCGGACAGAGCGAGTCCTGGGCCAAGTGGATCGACCACCAGATCCGGGCCGCGGGCCGCGGCACCACGCTGATCAGGTGGAACCCGCTGCGCCGCCCCCCGACCGCCGAGGCGTTCACCGACCTGCTGAGCGCGCCGGGACGCGTCCTGCTGGTGATAGACGACTGGCACGAGCGGCTGGGCAACGAACGGTTCGAGGCCTGGGCCGAGGCCCTGCGGCAGGTGCTGCCGGCCTACCAGGACCGCATGGCCGCGGTGAGCATCACCGCCCGGCCGATGCCCGAGGCCGTCATCGCCCTGGCCCCCGTCGAACTGCGCGGTCTGCGCCCCGAGGTCGCGCGCAGCCGGGTCCTGGAGTGCGCGGGCATCGCCGCCCCGGGCACCCTGATCGACCTGCGCCGCGGCCCCCGCTTCCCCGACGATCCGCCGGACGTCTGGCAGGTCCCGCGCCGCAACCGCCGCTTCGTCGGCCGCACCGAACTGCTGGAGAAGGTCTACGGCGCCTTCTCCGCCGCCGGTGCCGACGGCGCCGCCGTGGCGCTGCTCGGCCCGGGCGGCTTCGGCAAGACCCAGCTGGCCCTGGAGTACGTCCACCGGTTCGCCGGCGAGTACGACATCGTCTGGTGGGTCAACGCCGCCCAACGCGTCACCGCCCGCCAGCAGTTCGCCGACCTCGGGTCCGCCCTCGACCGGCAGGACTCCGGCGACCTCGCGACCACCATCACGGCCGTCCGCCGAGAACTCGACCGCACCGCCCGGCCCTGGCTGCTCGTCCTGGACGGCGCCGGCGACCCGGAGCGGCTGACCGACCTGGTGCCCGAAGGACACGGCCACATCCTCGTCACCACGCACCGCAGCGAGTGGGGCGCCCACGCCGAGACCATCGCCGTACCGGTCTTCGAGCGCCGGGAGAGCGTCGCCTTCGCCGAGCGCCGCACGGAACGCCTCAGCGACGCCCAGGCCGCGCGGCTCGCCGAGGCCGTCGAGGACATGCCCCTGCTGCTCGACCAGACGGCCGCCTGGCTGGACATCAACCCGACGGTGCCGGTCGACGACTACATCCGGGACATCCGCGACGGCCGCCCGGACCGCTTCGGCGTCATGGCCTCCGGCCAGTACCCGGAGAGCTTCGAGGTCGCCTGGGCCAAGCTCGTCAACACCCTGCGCGAGGGCTCGGAGTCCGCCTGGCAGCTGCTCAACCTGCTCGTCTGCTTCTCGCACGACGTGGTGCCGGTACGGCTGCTGCAGACCGCCCGGCACAGCGACCTGCCCGCCGAACTGGCCGAGCTGATCGCCGAGCCCAGCAGCTGGAACACCGCGCTGCGCCGGCTGTCCGAGATCACCTCGATGCGGATCGAGTACGAAGCCGGGCGGCTGGACACCCAGACCGTCGGCACCCTGCGCATGCACCGGCTCTTCCACCGCTTCGTACGGTCCATCCAGTCGCCCGCGGACGCCGACCGCTACTCGGCAGCCGCCCGCAAGGTCCTCGTCTCCGCCGACCCGCGCGACTCCTCCTCGGCGGCCAACTGGGCCCGCTACGCCGCCCTCATCCCGCACCTGGAACCCTCACGGGCCCTGGAATCGGACGACGACGACGCCCGCGAACTCGTCCTCAACTGCATCGAGTACCTGCGGATGCGGGGCGAGTACCACGACGGCTGGCTGCTCAGCCGCAAGGCCGTCGAGCACTGGCGGGCCAGCTCCGGAGCCACCGACCGCTCGGTGCTCGTCGCCGTCCACCAGCACGCCAACATGCTGCGCCGGCTCGGCAAGTACGAGGACGCCGAGACCGTCGGCCGGGAGGTCCTCGCACGGCTCGAACGCGCCGAGGACGTACGGCCGATCGAGGTGATCCGCGCCAAGGACGGCCTCGGCGGCACCCTCATGGCACTCGGCCGCTACCCGGACGCCCGCCGCCTGTTCGAGGAGGCCGCGTCGGGCGCCGCCGCGGAACTCGGCGGCGAGCAGGTGCCCCGCACCCTCGCCATCCGCAGCAACCTCGCCGTCGCCATCGGCCTGCAGGGCCACTACACCGAGTCGCTCGCCCTGCACCGCAAGATCTACGACGCCCGCCTGGAGCTCCTCGGCGAACGCGACGCCCTCACCCTCAACTCCGAGCTGCGCATGGCCTGGATGCTGCGCCTGCTCGGCCGGTACCGCGAGGCGCTGACCATCCAGGGCTACAACTCCCGTGTGCACAGCCAGATCCTGGACCGCGCCCACGGCCAGACCCTGCTCGCCGAGCACAACCTCGCGCTGTGCGCCCGCCGGGTCGGAGATCTGCAGTTCGCGCACGCCATGCTGCGCGGGGTCCGCAGGAAGATGATGAGCCGCCGCGGCCCGCTGCACCCGGAGACGCTGATGGTGTCCTGCGACTACGCCATGCTGCTGCGCGACCTGGAGCGCACCGAGGAGGCCAGGGACCTGGCCGACGCCACCGCCACCCACTACGCCGCCCAGCTGGGCGAGCGCCACCCGTACGCGATCGGCGCCCGGGACAACGTCGCCACCGTCATGCGGGACATGGGCGAGAACCAGGCCGCGCTGAACCTGTCCCGGCGGACCGCGCGTCAGATGCGGCGGGCGGTCGGCCGGGACCACCCGTGGACCATCGGCTGCGCCAAGAACGAGGTCGCCGCGCTGGCCGCCGTAGGAGACATAGCGGCGGCGGCGACGCTGGGGCGGGAGACGGCCGAGCGTTCCGTGCGCGTCCTGGGTGACGCGCACATGCTCACCATCAGCCTGCGGACCGGGCTCGCGCTCGACCTGGCCGAGCTGGGCGAGCGGGAGGAGTCCGAGGCACTGCACCGCGACGCGGTGGCCCGCCTCACCTCACTCCTCGGCGCCGACCACCCACACACCCGCAACATCCTCGAACGCCACCGCCCGTACTGGGACTTCGAACCCCAGCCCATCTAGGCCAAAGGGCCCGGTGCCGAGCAAGAACTCGGTACCGGGCCCTGGGCTTCGGCTGAACCGCCGGAGGCTTACGCGTCGAAGACCTCACGCACCAGCTGCTCCTGCTCGGCCTGGTGCCGCTTCGCGGAACCGACGGCCGGGGACGAGCCGTGCGGGCGGGAGATGCGGCGCAGGCGCTCGCCGTGCGGGACGTCGGCGCCGACCGCCAGGTCCAGGTGGTCGATCAGGTTGAGCGCGATGAACGGCCACGCTCCCTGGTTCGCCGGCTCCTCCTGGGCCCACAGGTACTTCTCGGCGTTCGGGTACTTGGCGATCTCGGCCTGGAGCTCGGCACCCGGCAGCGGGTACAGGCGCTCGATGCGGATGATCGCCGTGTCCGTGACGCCGCGCTTCTGCCGTTCGGCCTCAAGGTCGTAGTACAGCTTGCCGGCGACGAAGACGACCTTGCGGACCGCGGCCGGGTCGACCGTGGAGTCGCCGATGACGGGGCGGAACTGACCCGACGTGAACTCCTCCGTCTTCGACGCGGCGGCCTTGAGGCGCAGCATCGACTTCGGGGTGAAGACCACCAGCGGCTTGTGGTGCGGGTTGTGCACCTGCCACCGCAGGAGGTGGAAGTAGTTCGACGGCAGGGTCGGCATCGCGACCGTCATGTTGTTCTGCGCGCACAGCTGGAGGAAGCGCTCGACGCGGGCCGAGGAGTGGTCCGGGCCCTGGCCCTCGTAGCCGTGGGGGAGCAGGAGCGTGACGCCGCTCGTCTGGCCCCACTTCTGCTCGGACGCCGAGATGTACTCGTCGACCACCGTCTGCGCGCCGTTGACGAAGTCGCCGAACTGCGCCTCCCACATCACGAGCGCGTCGGGACGGGCCAGCGAGTAGCCGTACTCGAAGCCCATGACCGCGTACTCGGACAGCAGCGAGTTGTAGACGTTGTAGCGGGCCTGGTCCTCGGCGAGGTACTGGAGCGGGGTGTACTCCTCGCCCGTCTCGCGGTTGATGAGGACCGCGTGGCGCTGACCGAAGGTGCCGCGCTGGGAGTCCTGGCCGGACAGCCGGACCGGGGTGCCCTCCAGCAGGAGGGAGCCGACCGCGAGGGTCTCGCCCATACCCCAGTCGATGGTGCCGTCCTCGACCATCGCCGCCCGGCGCTGCAGCTGGGGCAGCAGCCGCGGGTGCACATGGAACGTGTCGGGGATGTTGACCTGGGACTCGGCGATCCGCTTCACGACCTCCGCGGAGATCGCGGTGTTCACGGCGACCGGGAACTCCGCCTGCGGGTCCGACACCGGCTCGGCACTCGGCTGGGAGACGGCCTCGCGGACCTCCGTGAAGACCTTCTCCAGCTGGCCCTGGTAGTCCTGGAGCGCCTGCTCGGCCTCTTCCAGGGTGATGTCGCCGCGACCGATGAGGGACTCGGTGTAGAGCTTGCGCACCGAGCGCTTCTTGTCGATCAGGTCGTACATCAGCGGCTGGGTGAAGGCCGGGTTGTCCGACTCGTTGTGACCGCGGCGGCGGTAGCAGATGAGGTCGATCACCACGTCCTTGTTGAACGCCTGGCGGAACTCGAAGGCCAGACGGGCGACGCGGACGACGGCCTCGGGGTCGTCGCCGTTCACGTGGAAGATCGGGGCCTCGATCATCCTCGCCACGTCCGTCGCGTACATCGACGAGCGGGACGACTCCGGGGCGGCGGTGAAGCCGACCTGGTTGTTGATGACGATGTGGACCGTGCCGCCGGTGCGGTAGCCGCGCAGCTGCGACATGTTCAGGGTCTCGGCCACCACGCCCTGGCCCGCGAAGGCCGCGTCGCCGTGGAGGGCCACCGGCAGGACGGTGAAGTCCGTGCCGCCCTTGTTGATGATGTCCTGCTTGGCGCGGGCGATGCCCTCGATGACCGGGTCGACCGTCTCCAGGTGGGACGGGTTCGCGGCCAGCGAGACCTTGATCTGCTCGCCGTCGAGGCCGGTGAAGGTGCCCTCGGCGCCCAGGTGGTACTTCACGTCGCCGGAGCCGTGCATCGACTTCGGGTCGAGGTTGCCCTCGAACTCGCGGAAGATCTGGGCGTACGACTTGCCGACGATGTTGGCGAGGACGTTCAGGCGGCCGCGGTGGGCCATGCCGATGACGACCTCGTCCAGGCGGGACTCGGCGGCCGAGTCCAGGACCGCGTCGAGCAGCGGGATGACGGACTCGCCGCCCTCCAGGCTGAAGCGCTTCTGGCCGACGTACTTCGTCTGCAGGAAGGTCTCGAAGGCCTCCGCCGCGTTCAGGCGGCGCAGGATGCGCAGCTGCTCCTCGCGCTCCGGCTTGGTGTGCGGGCGCTCGATGCGGTCCTGGATCCACTTGCGCTGCTTGGGGTCCTGGATGTGCATGAACTCGATGCCGGTGGTGCGGCAGTACGAGTCGCGCAGCACGCCGAGGATGTCGCGCAGCTTCATCAGGGACTTGCCGGAGAAGCCGCCGACGGCGAACTCGCGCTCCAGGTCCCACAGGGTGAGGCCGTGCTCGGTGATGTCCAGGTCGGGGTGCTTGCGCTGGCGGTACTCCAGCGGGTCGGTGTCGGCCATGACGTGGCCGCGGACCCGGTAGGAGTGGATCAGCTCGAAGACGCGGGCGGCCTTCGTGACGTCGTCGTCGTGCGAGGCGTCGATGTCCTTGAGCCAGCGGACCGGCTCGTAGGGGATGCGCAGCGCCTCGAAGATCTCGTCGTAGAAGTTGCTCTCGCCGAGCAGGAGGTTCGCGACGATCCGCAGGAACTCGCCGGAGGCGGCGCCCTGGATGACCCGGTGGTCGTAGGTCGACGTGAGCGTCATGACCTTCGAGATGCCGAGCTTGTTCAGGGTGTCCTGGCTGGTGCCCTGGAACTCCGCCGGGTAGTCCATGGAGCCGACGCCCATGATCACCGACTGGCCGGGCATCAGACGCGGCACGGAGTGGACGGTGCCGAGGCCGCCGGGGTTGGTCAGGGAGACCGTCACACCGGTGAAGTCGTCCATGCCCAGCTTGCCGTCGCGGGCGCGGCGGACGATGTCCTCGTAGGCCTGCCAGAACTCGAAGAAGTTCAGGGTCTCGGCCTTCTTGATGCCCGCGACCACGAGCTGGCGGTCGCCGTTGGGCTTGACCAGGTCGATGGCGAGGCCGAAGTTGATGTGCTCCGGCTTGACCAGGGTCGGCTTGCCGTCCTTCTCCGCGAAGGAGTAGTTCATCGACGGCATGGCCTTGATGGCCTGCACCATCGCGTAGCCGATCAGGTGCGTGAAGGAGATCTTCCCGCCCCGGGCGCGCTTCAGGTGGTTGTTGATGACGATGCGGTTGTCGAACAGCAGCTTCACCGGGACCGCGCGGACCGAGGTGGCCGTCGGCACCTCCAGCGAGGCGTTCATGTTCTTCGCGACCGCGGCGGCCGGGCCGCGCAGCGTCACCAGCTCGGGGCCGTCGGCCGACGTGGCGGCGGGCTCGGCCTTCTTCGGCTGGGCGGGCTTCGCGGCAGCGGCGGGCTTCGCCGGGGCGGGAGCCGGAGCGGCGGGCGCGGCGGCGGCGGGCTTCGGGGCCGCGGGGGCCGGCGCCGGGACCGACGGGGCGGCCGGAGCAGCCGCTGCGGGCTTGGCGGCGGTGGTGGTCTGTGCGGCCCCCGCGGCCGCAGTACCCGCCGGAGCCGAGGCGGGAGCGCCCGGCTTGTAGTCGGCGAAGAAGTCCCACCAGGCGCGGTCTACCGAATTCGGGTCCTGGAGGTACTGCTGATAGATCTCGTCGACGAGCCACTCGTTCGGTCCGAACGCGGCTGCGGGATTCTTGCCCGCTTGGTCTGCGTCGGTCGAGATGCTCGATGCGTTACTGGGGGACTGTGGCGACACGGCGGCAACCGCCCTCTTCCGCTTCACAAGGTGATGGACAGCGGGAATAAAGGCTACGCCTCCATGGCCGGGAAGGTGAGGCTGGGCAAGGTCATCGTCGTGTAAGTCACATCGGAAAGCGTGTTTCGTGCCTGGAAATGGCGGGAAACAAGCGTGGTTCCGCTTCAGCGGACGTCAGAGGGGATACGTCGACCGGAGCCCTGCACACCGAACGTGCGGGCCTCTCGCTGATCACACGTGTCCGTCAGCCAGGACGCACGTGGATCTTGTCGCTCCGCTTCGCACCTTACGTCAACTTGGTAGGGATGACTGCCCCGGAAGCGTGACAAGAATCCGGCAACCCCGCTCCGATTCGGCCACGCCGATCCGGCCGCCGTGCAGATCCACGGCCCAGCGCGCGATCGCCAGCCCCAGCCCCGTACCGCCGTCACTGCCCGGCCCGTGCGGCCGGATCACGGCCCCCCGGTTGAAGCGCTCGAAGACCCGGTGCCAGTCCGACCTCGGGATGCCCGGCCCCTCGTCCAGGACCTCCAGCTCCAGTGACTCCGCGTAGGGCCCGCGCCGCGCCTTGACCGTCACGCGGCCGTGCGGCGGGCTGTGCTTGATCGCGTTGTCGATGAGGTTGGCGACGACCTGGTGGATGCGCTCGGGGTCGGCGTGCGCGGTCAGCTCCGGCGGGGACACGTCGAGGTGCAGATGGACGTCCGTACGGGTGTGGCTGCCCGAGCCCGACGCCATGCCCCCGCGGGCCGAGGCGACCATGTTGGCCTCCTTCAGCACCCCGGACAGATACGGCCAGACCTCGAAGCGCCGCATGCGCAGCGGTACGACGCCGTTGTCCAGGCGGGACAGGTCCAGCAGGGTCTCCACCAGCCGGCCCAGCCGCTCGGTCTGCTTCAGGGCCGTGCGCATCGTCTCGGGGTCGGCCTCGGCGATGCCGTCGACCACGTTCTCCAGGACGGCCCGCAGACCGGCGATCGGGGTGCGCAGCTCGTGCGAGACGTTCGCCACCAGCTCCTTGCGCTGCTGGTCCTGGGCCTCCAGCTCGTCGGCCATCAGATTGATGGTCTCGGCCAGGTCGCCCAGCTCGTCCCGGCGGTTCTCCCGCACCCGGCGGGTGTAGTCGCCCTGTGAGATGGACCGGGCCACCGTGTTCATCTCGTCCAGCGGAGCGGTGAGCGAATGGGCCACGAACTGCGTAATGAGCAGTGTGGCGATCATCGAGAAGACCGTGATGAAGCGCAGCTCCGTCTGGGTGCGCACGGCGATCACCGACAGCCCGGTGGTGATCAGCACCGCGATGACGACCAGTGCGCCCAGCTTGGTCTTGATCGAGAACGGACGTACGCCGCCCCAGGGCTCCCCGGGGCCTCTCCGCGCGGCCGGCCCGTCGCTCATGGCGTCGGTGTCTCCAGGGCGTAGCCCACGCCGTGCACGGTACGGATCCGCTCGGCACCGATCTTCCGGCGCAGGGCCTTGATGTGGCTGTCGACCGTCCGGGTGCCGGAGGCGTCCGCCCAGTCCCACACCTCGGCGAGCAGCTGCTCGCGCGAGAGGACGGCGCGCGGGGTGTTCGCCAGGCACACCAGGAGGTCGAACTCGGTCGGAGTGAGGTGAACATCCTCACTCCGGACCCGTACGCGCCGCTGTGCGTGGTCGATCTCCAGCTCGCCGAGCCGCAGGATGCCCGACCGCGGGGTCGTGGCGGCCAGCGCGGCCCGCTCCACGCGGCGCAGCAGCACATGCACGCGTGCCGCCAGCTCCCGCATGGAGAACGGCTTGGTCATGTAGTCGTCGGCGCCCACGCCGAGCCCGACCAGCATGTCGGTCTCGTCGTCGCGCGCGGTCAGCATCAGCACCGGCACCGGACGCTGGGCCTGCACCCGACGGCAGACCTCCAGGCCGTCGAAGCCCGGCAGCATGATGTCGAGGATCAGCAGGTCGGGCTGCCAGGCCTCCGCCGTGTCGACGGCCGCCGGGCCGTCACCCGCGGTCTGCACGAGGAATCCCTCGGCGCGCAGACGGGCCGCGATGGCGTCCACGATGGTCGGATCGTCCTCGACCACGAGGACCCGGCGCTGCGCGCCCGGGGTCGCCGCCGTGCCGTTGTGGGAGGTGTGTGTCTGCTCCATCGCCCGCCCCAAAGTTGCTTTCCGGAATCCGTGGGGTGATCCCGCTATCTGGCTATGCATGCGCATGCTTGCGATTGACGCTTGAATGATCCGCGTCAGAGAAGCAGAGTACGGGGAGTCACCGTGCCACGGCTATCCAGGTCGGACGCCGAGGTGCACGACGTCCGGAACGCCCCGGGCAACGGGGATCTCTTCGGTACGCACCTGTTGGAATCCGGCATTACGCAAGGTTTCTTCGAATTCCGGAGAGGGGCGGGCGGACCATACGGCGAGTACCCCGCCGGGCCTCAACGCCCCTGTACAGCCTGCGAGTCCATGGGGTGAGTAGAGGCTGTCGTTGTCCTGGGTGACGGTCCAGTCGGGGCCGTTGTCGATGTCGAGACACAGTGCGTCATACGTGTCGGAAGTCTCATGTACGTACGCCACGAGATCCGTTTCCAGAATCTCGGTGCGCGGGTCGGCGAGGGCGCGGGCGGAGAAGTCGGACAACGGCCCGTCCAGATGCCAGCCGATAATCGCGCTCTCGCGCTCCACGACGGTGATCCTTCCCGGGCGCGGATCGGCCGCGGCATGTGCGAGCGAGAACCCCACTCCGAGCCCGCCGATCAGCACTTCCGGCTCCGGCCGGCCGTCCAGCGCGCCGAGTGCCGCGTCGATCAGCAGCCGCTCCGAACGGCCGTCCGAGGTGTCCATCAGAAAGCAGCCGTTCGCGATGATCTGGAGCAGCTCACCGTGGCGCCGCAGCACGACCTCGCCGTGGGGGCCGACGCGCCGGTCCAGGACTTCGGGGATGTCGTACGAAGTGGGCATCCGGTCATCCTGACAGCCGAGCCCCGGGCTGCCGAAGGAATTATCTCGGCCCGCCGTCGCCCGTAAGGGTGAAGAGAGCGGGACGCGTGAGGTTCTTGAGAGGTTGCTGAGAATCGGCTCACGCGTGGCGTCGGTCACAGACATGTGGGGGAAGTGGACCAAGGGTGGGGGAAACGGAAGGAGCGCCTCACCATGGAACACACGGTGGCCGAGGGCGTGCCGGGCTCGCACGACGTGGCCGAGCTGCTGGACGCGATGCCGCGGCAGCGCGGGCCGGTGGGAGCCGCCGCGCCGCGCCCGGCGCCGGTCATCGGTGACGCCCCTGCGGCTCCGTCCATCACGGCTGAGGCAATCGCGGCCACTGGGGCCGTCGCGTCCGTCGAGGCCGTCGCGCACCCCCGCCCCCGAGTCCGCCTCCGCCCCTGGCATCTCCTCCCCACTCCCACCGGCACCCCGTTCACCTGCGCCTACGCCGCCGTACTGGTCGTCACGTCCCTGGTCGTCACCTACGCCGACCCCGACCTCGTCCACGCCCTGCTCAGGGGCTCCAGCACCGATGTGGTGCACCTCGTGCAGACGCCCATGCTGGTGCTGGTCGCCAGTGGGCTGTGGGTCGCGGGCGGGCTCCTGGCGCCGTACTCGGTCTGCTTCCTGCTCGTGCTCACCGCGCTGGAGCGGCGGATCGGCAGCGCCCGCACGGCCGTCGTCTTCCTGCTCGGCCACATCCTGGCCACCCTCGCGACCGAGGTCCCCGTGGGGCTCGCGGTACTGACCGGCCACCTGCCCGCCAGTTCGTTGCACCGCTTCGACTACGGCATAAGTTTCGGCGTCGCGACGAGCATCGGGGCACTGGCGGGGCTGCTGCGGCCGTGGCTGGGGCTGCCTGTGCTGGCCCTGTTCGGCGAGATGCTGATCCAGGACCTGCTCGACCTCACGGACCCGCTGACCAATTGGGGGCATCTGATCGCCCTGCTCATCGGGGTCGCGATGTGGCCGCTGGTACGGCGGTGGCGTGCCTCGGGGTCAGCCGCCCTCGGGTGACCAGATGTACGGGGTGGTGGTCGTCACCGCCTCGAAGCCCAGCCGCCGCAGGATGGGCAAGCTGTCGTCGGACGCGTCCACGTGCAGGTAGGTGACGCCGCGGGCGACGGCGAGTGCGGCCCGGGTCGCGACGAGCGCGCGGTAGATGCCGCGGCCCCGCCACTCGGCCAGCGTCGACCCGCCCCACAGACTCGCGAACTCGGTGCCCGCGCGGAACACCAGCCAGGCCGCGGAGACGACCTCGCCGTCCGCCTCGGCGACATGGACGGAGATCTCGTCGGGAGCGGCGTCGACGCGTCCGATCAGGTCGTCGGCGAGAAAGCCCATGTCGAAGCCCCAGACGACCGACTCCAGGGCGGCGATCCGGCGCATGTCGGCGTCCGCGGTGACCTGGCGCAGTGTCACGCCGTCCGGCAGGGCGGGCTCTCGTACGGCGAGGTCGGCGACGCGGCCGACGAGCACCGTCTCCCGGGGCTCGGGTACGAAGCCCGCCGTGCTCAGCCGGTCGGCGAGGTCGGCCGGTTCGTCGTGACCCCGGATCTTCCACTCCACCGCCTCACCTCGCGCCGCGAAGAAGTCGCGCTGCCGGGCGATCAGCCGGTCGAGCTCGGCGTCGTGCACGCCGAGAGAGCGCGGGCCGCTGACGAGACCCCGGAAGCCGCCCACTGTCCGCAGCAGCGGGCCGTCCTGTTCGTACGTCACTCCGGTGGGCGGGGTCGGGGGTGCGCCGCGCATCTGGTCGTCGTAGGCCGCGAGAAGGATCTCTGTGTCTGTCACGGGACGACGGTCGCGGGAAGGGGCGGAACCCGGCAAGCGTTTATTGGTGAAAGCCGAGGTCACGGGCTGTGGGGTAAGTGATCGCTCACAGCGAACGGAGGGTGGGGAACATTCGGGGACCCCCAAGCATTGAGTCGGCATAGCTCAACTTGACTGCCGAAGGGGAGATCATGGCTTCGACGTCCACACCGCTCACCCTGCCTGTGCTGCCGCTCGACGACGAGGTCGTGCTGCCCGGAATGGTGGTCCCGCTGGACTTGAACGACGCCGATGTGCGCGCCGCCGTGGAGGCCGCGGAGGCCGCCGCCCGGTCCCAGCCGGGAAAGCCACGGGTGCTGCTGGTGCCACGCATCGACGGGACGTACGCGAGCACCGGTGTGCTCGGCACCGTCGAGCAGGTCGGCCGGCTGGCCGACGGCGACCCGGGCGCCCTGATCCGCGGCCGGGGCCGGGTGCGGATCGGCGCCGGGACGACCGGGCCGGGTGCGGCGCTGTGGGTCGAGGGGACCCGTGTCGACCAGAGCGTGCCCGAGCCGCTGCCCGGCCAGGTCGGCGAGCTCGTGAAGGAGTACAAGGCGCTCGCCACCGCCTGGCTGCGCAAGCGCGGCGCCTGGCAGGTCGTGGACCGTGTCCAGGCCATCGACGACGTCTCCGCCCTCGCCGACAACTCCGGGTACTCGCCCTTCCTCACCACCGAGCAGAAGGTCGAGCTCCTGGAGACCGCCGACCCGGTGGCCCGCCTCAAGCTCGCCACCCAGCAACTGCGCGACCACCTCGCCGAGCAGGACGTCGCCGAGACCATCGCCAAGGACGTCCAGGAGGGCGTCGACAAGCAGCAGCGCGAGTTCCTGCTGCGCCGTCAGCTCGAAGCCGTACGCAAGGAACTGCGCGAGCTGAACGGCGAGCAGGACGGCGAGGAGTCCGACGACTACCGCGCCCGCGTCGAGGCCGCCGACCTGCCGGAGAAGGTCCGCGAGGCGGCCCTGAAGGAGGTCGACAAGCTGGAGCGGTCCAGCGACCAGTCGCCCGAGGGTTCATGGATCCGCACCTGGCTGGACACCGTCCTGGAACTGCCGTGGAACGAACGCACCGAGGACGCGTACGACATCCAGGGCGCCCAGGGCGTGCTGGACGCCGAGCACGCCGGCCTTGAGGACGTGAAGGAGCGGATCACCGAGTACCTGGCGGTGCGCAAGCGCCGCAGCGACCGGGGTCTGGGTGTCGTCGGCGGGCGACGCGGCGGTGCCGTGCTCGCGCTGGTCGGCCCGCCCGGCGTCGGCAAGACCTCGCTCGGCGAGTCCGTCGCGCATGCCATGGGGCGCAAGTTCGTGCGGGTCGCCCTCGGCGGCGTCCGCGACGAGGCCGAGATCCGCGGCCACCGCCGTACCTACGTCGGCGCGCTGCCCGGCCGGATCGTGCGTGCCATCAAGGAGGCCGGGTCGATGAACCCGGTGGTCCTCCTCGACGAGATCGACAAGGTGGGCTCCGACTTCCGGGGCGACCCGGCGGCCGCCCTGCTGGAGGTGCTCGACCCGGCCCAGAACCACACCTTCCGGGACCACTACCTGGAGGTGGAGCTGGACCTGTCGGACGTGGTCTTCCTGGCCACCGCCAACGTCCTGGAGGCCATCCCGGAGGCCCTGCTCGACCGTATGGAGCTGGTCCGCCTCGACGGCTACACCGAGGACGAGAAGGTCGTCATCGCCCGTGACCACCTGCTCCCGCGCCAGCTGGAGCGGGCGGGCCTGGCGAAGGACGAGGTCGCCCTCGACGAGGGGGCCCTGCGCAGGCTCGCCGGTGAGTACACGCGCGAGGCGGGCGTCCGCAATCTGGAGCGGTCCATCGCGCGGCTGCTCCGCAAGGTCGCGGCGCAGCACGAACTGGGCGAGCGGAAGCTGCCGTTCACCGTCACGGACGGCGATCTGCGCGGCCTGATCGGCCGGCCGCACCATGTGCCCGAGTCCGCCCAGGACCCGGCGGAGCGCCGTACGGCGGTGCCCGGCGTGGCGACGGGCCTCGCGGTGACGGGCGCGGGCGGTGACGTCCTCTTCGTGGAGGCTTCGCTCGCCGACCCGGAGACGGGCGCGGCGGGTCTGACCCTGACCGGCCAGCTGGGTGACGTGATGAAGGAGAGCGCACAGATCGCCCTGTCCTTCCTCCGCTCGCACGGCGCGGAACTGGAGCTGCCGGTCGCCGACCTGAAGGACCGGGGCGTGCACATCCACTTCCCGGCGGGCGCGGTGCCGAAGGACGGCCCGAGCGCCGGCATCACCATGACGACGGCGCTGGCCTCGCTCCTGTCGGGCCGTCTGGTCCGTACGGACGTGGCGATGACCGGCGAGGTCTCGCTGACCGGTCGGGTGCTCCCGATCGGCGGCGTCAAGCAGAAGCTGCTGGCGGCCCATCGGGCGGGCGTCACGACCGTCGTCATCCCCAAGCGCAACGAGCCCGACCTGGACGACGTCCCGGCCGAGGTGCTGGACAAGCTCGACGTCCACGCCGTCACCGACGTCCGCCAGGTCCTGGAACTGGCCCTGTCGCCGGCCACCAACGGCGCGGCGCCGGAGGTTCCGGTCGCGGCGTGACGGACGCGACCGGAGGAAAAGGCCCGGGTCCTCGTGAGAGGCCCGGGCCTTCGCCACACGGCGCCGGGTCAGCCGTTGGCGTGCCGGCGTTGTACTAGCCGTTGGCCAGGGCCGTGATGCGATCCACCGGCCCGTTGAACTTGTTGTGGTCACCGACCGTCGGTCCGGAGGACGTGTACTGCCACATCGTCTGGTACGACCAGCCCGCCGGCAGTTCGCCCACCGTCGACGCGTACCGGGCGATCCACAGCGGGTTGGCGGAGGCGAAGCCGCTGTAATTGCCGGTGCACTCCTTCCACCAGCTGGTGGCCGTGTAGATGACGGCGTCGCGGCCGGTGCGGGACTTGTACTGGTTCAGGAAATCGCGGATCCAGGCGACCATCGCGCTCGGGGTCTTGCCGTAGCACGTGGCGCCGTACGGGTTCCACTCGATGTCGAGGGCGCCGGGCAGGGTCTTGCCGTCGCGGGACCAGCCGCCGCCGTTGTTGACGAAAAAGTTGGCCTGCGTTGCTCCACTGGTGGTGTCCGGGGTGGCGAAGTGGTAGGCGGCGCGGACCATTCCGGCGTCGTAGGAGCCGTTGTACTGCTGGGTGAAGGACGGGTTCGTGTAGTACGTCCCCTCGGAGGCCTTCGTGTAGGCCCACTTCACCCCGTTCTTCCACAGGGTCGCCCAGTCGACGTTGCCCTGATAGCTGGAGACGTCCACCCCCTCCGTCTGGTCGACGGCGATGGGGTCCAGGGGCAGGCCGTCCGCCCCGTCGTGGGCCACGACGCCCATCCCCATGTAGGCGGAGCCGCGGGGCGGGAAGTCGTCGTCGGCGGATGCGGGAGAGGTCTGGACGGCGAGGGTGAGGGAGCAGGTGAGAGAGAGGACGGCGGCGAGCAGGAGCCCGGCGCGGTGCGGGCGCTGAGGGCGGAGCAGTTCGGATCTGTGCACGGGCATAAGCGTGCCTCCGAAGGCTCGGTGGTGCTCGGTGGGGAAACGCGGTGGCTATGGCGAATACATGCCAAGTCCGACGTTCCGGTAGAGAAGTTAGACGCGCAGAAGCGCAGGTGGAAGGGGGTCCGGAGGCTGCCTTTGGTCTGAGCCTGCGAAATACTGGCGGAGCTGCGGTGATTACGGCGGTCGGCGGAAACTTTCAGGACCGGGAAACACGAGGCAGGGGCTGACGTGCACGAAGACGGGAACGGCGACGGACGGCGAATCGACTCCGGAGCGTCCGGTGGTGGTATGGGTCAGCCCGAATTCCTCGATCTGGAACGCGAGTTGACGGTCCTGTTCCGGCGCGCCCGGGCCAAGCAGGGCGAGATGGCCCGCGAGGTCCATCCGGACCTGGAGTCGGCTGCGTACGGCCTGTTGGTACGCCTGGGTGAGTGCGGGCGTCAGCGGGCCACGGAACTCGCCGCCTACATCGGCGTCGGGAAGGCCACGATGTCGCGCCAGCTGCGCGCCCTGGAGGACCTCGGGCTCGTCGCCAGGGAACCGGACCCCGCGGACGGGCGGGCCTGGCTGGTGCACCTCACGGAGGAGGGGCGCGGCCGGGTCGCGAAGGTGCGGGAGGCCCGGCGGGCCCGGTATGTCGAGCAGCTCTCCCACTGGGACCGGGAAGAGGTCGCCGAGCTGGCGCGGTTGCTGAACCAGCTGAACCGGGGGATGGAGAAGTAGGGCCGCGGGGCACCGTTCACAAGTTCACATCTCCGCGTACACAACCGTCGCGTCGTCATGCGTCTTGCTCCGCCCCAGATACGTCCGCTCCTGCGCATCGGCCGTCTCCAGCGCCCGCACCCGCTCCACCAGCGCCCGAGCCCCCTCCTTCCGTACCAGGGCGAAGCAGTCCCCCCAGCTGCCCTCCCGGAACTTCTCCACCCACCGGGCCGCCCCGTCCGTCAGGGCGGCCAGCGCCCGCACCTCGGCTCGCGGCAGCACGCCCGTCACCGCCCGCTGCGCCACCGACGGATCCGCGGCGGCCGTGAAGAAGCCGCCCTCCTTGTTGCGGATGTGAGCGTCGATCAGCGCGTCCGTGGCCAGGGAGGCCCGGGGGAGGTTCGACAGACGGTCGTCGAGGCAGGGCGTGATCGTGCCGTCCGTCGACTCCACCAGGAGTGCGGAGTCCGACAGGACCAGGTACTCCACCGCCGCCGCCGACCACCGCGCCATGACCACGGTTGCCTGTGGGGTGCGCGGGTGAGAAAGGTCACAGGTTTCCCGATGTGTGTCAGCGGTACGCGTGATGGCACGGGCCAGCGCGTCGGTGAGGGGAACATCCGGGAGTGAAACGGTCAGTTCGGTCAGGGCTCCGCCGAGCCGTGCGGTGAACCAGGGGACGGAATGCAGACACCCCGTCCCGCTCCTCGGTGGCGTCACTCCGTCCAGGACCACCAGCGCGCCACCCTGTCCCGAGGCGGGAAGTCCGACACTCGCGAAGTCCTCGTTGGGGCGGGCGGGATCGCCGGGCTCGGAAGCAAGCTCTGTTCGCATTCGGCCAGTCTGCACGAGGCCTTCACAAGGTTCGCGAAGAGGTCGCATTGGTTCCCGAAAGGGTGCAGTCGCGCAGGTCAGGCGTCTGATTTAGGCTGGAATGGTTCGCTCCGAGGGGGCGTGGCGGCGAATCCTGCCATCGCCCGCCGCAGACGTCCAACCGGCCCGCCGCGCAAGGCATGTGTGCGCGCCAGAGGAACTTGCCCGCCAACTCTCCTCCGGGGTTCACTCCTTCGGGTGGCGGGTCAGGTGATGCGCGGCCGTTGCCCACCGGCACTGGGAGGGTCGGGGACCGGTGAGAACACCCCCTGCTCGGGCCAGGACACGAGCTTGGGGGAGGGGTGTGCGTACGGTCGGCGGCAGTTGACGAAGCGTCATCCGGACCCATGGGTATCACGAGTCAGGAATGCGAGCACCGGTGCAGAAGATGCGGCCTCGTCGCTCAGGCAAGCAGACAAACTCCGCAGGGGGCACGCAACCCACACCCGACAGCACCAGCGACGGCACACCCGCCGGCAAGGGCCGCCCCACACATGTGCGGAACCGGCTGATCGTCGCCGTGGCCGTGGTGGCCGCCGCCATCGCCGGAGCCGGCGTCCCCTCGATCGTTGCCGCCTCCGGGCAACTGCACGACTCCCAGGAACTGGTGACGCTCACCGAGCAGACCGAGGACGCGCTCACCCTCGCCCACTCCCTGGCCGACGAGCGCGACGAGGTCACCTCGTACATCGCCGCCGGACGGCCCAAGTCCAAGGCGCCCAGCGAGCAGCGCAGCGTCCGGGTCGACCGGCAGGTCGAGGAACTGCGCGCCGACCCCGACGCCCCCGCCTCGCTGGCGGACGACCTGGACGGCATCGCGGCCGTGCGCCGGGCCGCGCTCACCGGCAAGAGCACCGCGCTTGAGGCCCACGCGGCCTACTCGGTCGCCATCACCGAACTCCACCGGCTCGCCGAGCGGCTGGCCGGACAGATGCCGCCCCGCGCGGGTGCCGGCGCCTACGCACTCGCCGAGCTGGACTCCGCCGTACAGCAGGCCGCCGCCGCCCGCGGGCTGCTGCTCGCCGCGCTCAGCGTGCCGACCACCACCGAGACCGTCGTCGACCCGATCACCGGCCTCGCGAGCACGCAGAAGACCTCCTCGGACGCGGACGCCAAGCAGCGCGCCGCGCTCAGCGCCGCCGCCCAGCAGGCCCGGCTGCGCTCCGACGCCGCCGTCGCCGACTTCCGCGACACGGCCCCCAAGAGCGCGCGCACCTCGTACGACTCCACGGTCACCGGCCCCGAGGTCAACACCGCCGAGCGGTACCTGGCCGCCCTCACCGACCAGGCCGCGCTCTCCGACCGCGACCTCGACACCGACCTCAAGCGGGCCGACGCCATGCTCTCCGCGCGCGTCGACCTGATGCGGGGCGTCGAGTCCGCCCTCTACGACCGCCGCAGCAAGGACCTCGCGCAGCTCCGCGACGACGATGTCACCGCGCTGGAGATCCGTATCGCGATCCTCGGCGCCCTGATGCTGCTCGCGGTCGGCGTCGCCACCGGCATGGCCCGCAGCCTCACCCGGCCCCTCGCCGTCCTGCGGCTCGGCTCCGCCCGGCTCGCACAGGCCGAGGACCCGGCCGCCGAGGAACCCGTCAAGTTCACCGGCCGCAAGGACGAGTTCGCCCAGGTCGTCAACTCCGTCAACGCCCTGCACACGCACGCCGTCGCCCTGCACGAGCGCGTCACCACCCTGGAGTCCGACCGCAAGCACCTGGTCGGCCAGCGCCAGAAGATGGCCGACGCCCGCGAGGAACTGCGTGCCGAACTCGCCGACTCCGCCGCCCAGCTGGAGCGGCTGCGGGACACCATCGGCGCCACCTTCGTGAACCTCGCCCTGCGCACCCTCGGCCTGGTCGAGCGTCAGCTCGGCGTCATCGAGGGCCTGGAGGAGCGCGAGCAGGACCCCGAGCGCCTCGCCACCCTCTTCAAGCTCGACCACTTCGCCACGGTCATGCGCCGCCACAGCGAGAACCTCCTCGTGCTGGCCGGCACCGAGCATGTCCAGCAGCACGCGGGACCGGTCCCGCTCGTCGACGTCGTGCGCGCCGCGGTCAGCGAGATCGAGCGGTACGAGCGGGTCCGTATCGCGGCCCTCCCGCCGCACGCGCATGTGGCGGGCTTCGCCGCCGACGACCTCTCCCACCTGCTGGCCGAGCTGATGGAGAACGCGACGTCGTTCTCCCCGCCCGACGTGCCCGTGGAGATCTCCGGCTGGCTGCTGGAGAACGGCGAGGTCATGCTCTCCGTCCAGGACGAGGGCATCGGCATGACCGACGAGCGCATGGCCCGCCTCAACGCCCGCCTCGCCGACTTCGACCCCGAGGCGTCCTACGACCAGGAGGGCGACGACGGCCTGGGCCTCGGCCTGTACGTCGTCGCCCGCCTCGCCCACCGCCTCGGCGTCCGCGTCCAGCTCCGCGAGCAGAAGCACGGCGGCATCGCGGCGGTCGCGGTCCTGTCCAAGGGACTCTTCGCACCGGCCCCCGCGGCCGCGGTCCCCGCCGACTCCGCCCACCACACCGGCAGCCACACCTTCTCGCTGCCGGGCGCGGACGCGGAGGCCAACTCCAACGTCCTGCGCGGCCGCGCCAAGAACGGCGACCCGCTGGTGGCCCTGGCGGAGAAGGCCGTACGGGAGACGGGGGGCGCCGACGAGGCCGTACCGGAGCCGGCGGTGGAGCCGGAAACGGAGCCGGTGGCGAGGACGGAGCCGGAGACGCCGGCCGAGAGCACGATGGAACTCCTGCTCCCGGAGGCTGCCGCCGAACCCGCCGAACCCGCCGAACCCGCCGAACCCGCCGAACCCGCCGAACCCGCCGAACCCGCCGAACCCGCCGAACCCGCCGAACCCGCCGAACCCGCTGAGCTCGCCGAGCCCGCCGTGGAGACGGAGCCCCCGGCCACCGACCCGTACGCCATCGGCCCCGACACGCATGAGCGGGCCCGGGACGAACGGGACCAGGACGACGAAGCCGATGGGGGTGATGGGGCGGCCGAGGGGGAGGAGATCGTCACCGACAAGGGCCTCCCCAAGCGCACCCCGAAGATCACCGCACCGGTGCAGGCCCCGCGCCAGCGGACCGGCTCCGTCGACGCGGACGCCCTCCGCCGCAGGCTCGGCGGCTTCCGCAGGGGAGCGGAGGCGGGCTACCGCGACGTGGAGGCCGAGATCGCCGAGCGGACCGGCCAGAACCAGGTACCGACCGAAGATGTCACGGGGGGCACAGTCGAGGAGGCAAGCAGTTGACCGCGCCCAGTACCTTCGGACTGAGCAGTGAGGCCCGCAACCTGCATTGGTTGCTGACGAATCTGGTCGAGGAGGTGCCGGGCATCCAGTCGGTAGCGGTGGTCTCCTCCGACGGCCTGCTCCTGCTCTCCTCCGACCCGAGCCGAAACGCCGAGGCCCAGGCCCAGGCACAGCGGCCGCCAACCGGCCCTCGTGGTTCCTCCGCGGACCTCGCCACCATCGTCTCCGGCATCGGCAGCCTCACCATCGGCGCCGCCAAGCTGATGGAGTTCGGCGGGGTGAAGCACACGATGATCGCGATGGACGAGGGCAGTCTGTTCGTCATGTCCATCAGCGACGGCTCGCTGCTCGGCGTGCACGGCTCCGCCGACTGCGACATGAGCGTGGTGGCCTACCACATGGCGCTCTTCGTCGGCCGCGCCGGCCACGTCCTCACCCCCGAACTCCGCAGCGAACTCCGGAAATCACTGGAGGCCGCGTCGGCAGGGAGTACCCGATGAGCAACGCCCCGAAGAACAAGCCCCAGCTCCCCGTCCGCAGCGGCGACCGCAAGGCCGCCCGCGTGCGCCCCTACTCGCTCACCGGCGGCCGTACCCGCTTCGGCCATGTCCTGCTCGTCGAGACGTTCGTCAGCAGCACCGCCGCGCTGGAGGCCGCCGAGGAGCGCAAGGAACTGACGAATGGTTCCCTCAACACCCGGGTGATGCCGGAGATGCGGGCCATCGTCGAACTGTGCCGCCGTATGCGCACGGTGGCCGAGATCGCCGCGCTGCTGAAGATGCCGCTCGGTGTGGTCCGCGTCCTGATCAGCGACCTCGCGGACCAGGGCAAGATCCGTGTGTACGGCACCGGAACCGGTCATGGCACGGGCCGGCCGGAACGCGCACTGCTCGAAAGGGTGCTGAGTGGACTCCGTCGTCTTTGAGGACACCGACGAGAACCTGAGGTCCTGGGAGACGGACCGTACCCGCGCCCCCATCGCCACGAAGATAGTCGTGGCGGGCGGCTTCGGCGTCGGCAAGACCACGCTGGTCACCGCCGTCTCGGAGATCACGCCCCTGCAGACCGAGGCGCTGATGACCGAGGCGAGCGAGGAGACCGACGACCTCACCTCGACGCCCGGCAAGCTGAGCACCACCGTGGCCATGGACTTCGGCCGCATCACGCTCGACGACGACCTGGTGCTCTATCTGTTCGGCACGCCGGGCCAGCAGCGGTTCTGGTTCATGTGGGACGACCTGGTGCGCGGCGCGATCGGCGCGGTCGTCCTCGCGGACACCAGGCGGCTGAAGGACTGCTTCCCCGCACTGGACTACTTCGAGAGCTGCGGGTTGCCGTACGTGGTGGCGGTCAACCACTTCGACGGCAGTGAGCGCTTCGCACCGGAGGACGTGCGTGAGGCGCTGACGATCCCCCCGCACATACCTGTCATGATCATGGACGCTCGGCGTCGGATCTCGGCCATCGAGACCCTGCTGTCCCTCGTCGGCCACGCACTGGACGTCACCCCCGAGTAGTCCCCGTAGTCCCCGATCCCCGTAGGAGACATCACCCGCATGCGGAAGATTCTCGTCGTCGGAGCCGGCCAGTCCGGACTCCAGCTCGCCCTCGGACTCCAGTCGCACGGGTACGAGGTCACCCTGATGTCCAACCGGACGGCGGACGAGATCCGCTCCGGCCGGGTCATGTCCACGCAGTGCATGTTCCACACGGCGCTGCAGCACGAGCGCGACCTCCAGCTGAACTTCTGGGAGTCCCAGGCTCCGAAGATCGAAGGAGTCGGCGTCTCGGTGGCGGCCCCCGGCTCGTGGGCCGAGGGTCCCGCGGCCCGCGCGATCGACTGGCTCGGGCGGCTCGACGGGTACGCGCAGTCGGTCGACCAGCGGGTGAAGATGGCCGGCTGGATGGAGACGTTCGCGCAGCGCGGCGGACAGCTGGTCATCCACGGCGCGGCCGTCGGCGACCTCGACTACTTCTCCCGCACGTACGACCTGGTGCTGCTCTCGGCGGGCAAGGGCGAGCTCGTCCAGATGTTCGAGCGGGACCCGGAGCGGTCCCCGTACAGCCGGCCGCAGCGGGCGCTCGCCGTGTCGTACGTCCACGGGCTGGGCCCGCGTGCGGAGCACCCGGACACGGAGGCCGTGCGCTGCAACCTCGTCCCCGGGGTCGGCGAGCTGTTCATCATGCCCACGCTGACGACCTCCGGACGCGCCGACATCCTGTTCTGGGAGGGCATCCCCGGCGGGCCGCTCGATGTCTTCGACGGGGTCAAGGACCCGGCGGAGCACCTCTCCCTGACCCTGGCGCTCATGGAGAAGTACACGCCGTGGGAGCACGCGCGGGCCACCGGGGTCGAGCTCACGGACGCGGGCGGGGTGCTGAGCGGGCGGTACCCGCCGACCGTGCGCAACCCCGTCGGCCGGCTCCCCGGCGGCGGGCTGGTGCTCGGTGTGGCGGACGTCGTCGTGGCGAACGACCCGATCACCGGGCAGGGCTCCAACTCCGCGTCCAAGTGCGCGGCCGCCTATCTCGCCTCGATCCTCGAACGCGGGGAGAAGGAGTTCGACGAGGAGTGGATGCGCGGCACGTTCGACCGGTACTGGGACACCGCGCAGCACGTCACCAAGTGGACGAACGCCATGCTGGCCCCGCCGCCGGAGCACATCCTGGGCCTCATCGGGGCGGCGGGGCAGCTGCCGCCGGTGGCCGACCGGTTCGTCAACGGGTTCAATGATCCGGCCGATTTCGAGAACTACTTCTACGATCCGGAGAAGACCGCGGCTTATCTCGGTGAGGTTTCCGGGGCCTGAACTCCGGACGTACGGCGCCCAGCACCGGGTTCGACGCGATCGGGGAGATCTTGACCTTCTCGCCGGTGCGGGGCGCCTGGATCACCTTGCCCTTGCCGAGGTACATGGCCACGTGGGTGGCGTCCGGGAAGTAGACGACCAGGTCACCGGGGCGCAGTTCGGTCAGCGGGACGTGGTCGAGCCGCGCCCACTGCTCCTGGCTGGTGCGCGGAATCCGGGTCCCCGCGTGCGCCCAGGCCTTGGACGTCAGCCCTGAGCAGTCGTACGTCCTGGGGCCCTCGGCACCCCACTGGTACGGCTTTCCCAGCTGCCGTCTGGCGAAGCGCATGGCCCGCTTGGCGACGCGGGACGGCTTGTGGTCATCCTTGGCGAGGGCACCGGAGGCGATGAACGCCCGCTGGGCCTTCGCGGTGTCCTGCTTCTCGAACTCGGCCAGGGACGTGAGCTGTTCGGCGGTGAGGGAGGCGAGGAGTCCTTCCACCTTCCGCAGCCGTCTCTCCACGGTGTCCCGGTCCTTCTTCTGCCGTTCGGCGAGGGCGAGTTGCTCATCCAGGGCCGCGCGGGCCTTGTGGGCCAGCTCGTCGGCCTTGCGCTCGGTGCCGGTCAGCCGGCCCACCGACTCGGCGCGCTCGCGTGCCAGGCGGTCGATGACATGGCCCTGGTCCAGGGCGTGCTGGGGATCACGGGCCAGGAGCAGGCGTACGTACGGGGAGATGCCGGTGGTGTTCTGGTACTGCTGCCGGGCCAGCCGGCCGGCCCGGCCCCGGCTGGCGTGCAGGGAGAGACGGGCGAGGGCCAGGGCGGTGTCCAGCCGGGTCACCTCGGTGCGCTGCTTCTCCAGCTTCTCCTCGGTGGCGTTGTAGGCCTCCGTGGCCTGCTCGGTCTCGCGGTACAGACGCTGAAGGTCTGTCAGAAGCGCGGCCGTGGACCGCTCCTGGGGCTCGGGAGCCTCGGGTGCCGCCAGGGCGGGAGTGGTCGGGGCGAGGATGGCGGCCGACACCGTCGCCGTACACGCCAGACGCAGAATCCTTCCTGACACGTCATCACCTCCGGTGCGGAGAGGCTCTCTGCTCCGCATCAGAGCTTTAGACGTGGCCGCCGGGTTCACCGGCCGGTTGTAGGCGGTCCGGCGTAACTTCGTCACCCGTCCGAGTCATCCGGCTTGCCTCGCGGCGCGGCGTCCGGCTTGGACCACGGCCACTTCGGCCGCCGGCTCTGCCCGCCCGACCCCTGCTCGCCCTCGGGGGAGTACTCGTACTTCCAGCGCCGGCTGAGGCCCGTGCGGCTGCCCGGTGTGCGGGGCACGCGGAGGTAGACCAGGACCGTGGGCGGACCGCCCTGCGGGTCGGGCACGGGGATGCGGTACGTCTTGGGCGGGTGGCCGGTGATGCCCAGCAGCACGGGCAGGACCCGGCCGTCCATCGGGCCGCCCTCGAAGGGGGTGTCTTCGCTCTTCACGGCACCAGTGTCAGCCATCCGCCGAGAGCTTCTCGGCCAGCGCGGCGGTCTGGGGGTCCCGGGCCGCGGTGACCGAGAGGACGGCGATGAACTGCTCGACCAGCCAGTCCCGCAGTTCCTCGACCGGTGGCTGCTTGTCCTCGTCGAGCCAGATGAGGGAGGCCGCCTCGACCGCGGTGATCCACATCCGCACGGTCATGCGCAGCCGCAGGCCGGGTTCGGTGATCCCCAGATGGCTGAGGATGTGCTCGGCGGCGGCGCGGCGTACGCCGTCGACGATGGCGGTCGTGCGGGAGGTCTCCACGACGCTGCCGCCCTGGAGCAGGGCGCTGAAACCGGCGTCGTGCTGGTCGACGAAGGTGAGGTAGCGGTCGAGGGCGCGGGAGAGGCGGGGGAGGAGGGGGCCCTCGCGGGGCTCGTCGAAGCAGTGCTGGAGTTCCTCGGCGGCCGAGCGCAGGGCGGCCTCGTACAGCTGCTGCTTGCCGCCCGGGAAGTACCGGTACACCAGCGGGCGTGACACTCCGGCCGCTTCTGCCACATCGTCCAGGGAGATGTCCTCGGGGGCGCGGTGGGCGAAGAGGGTGAGGGCGGCTTCGAGGAGCTGACTGCGGCGTTCCTCGACGCTCAGGCGGCGATAGGCGGGGGCGGCGGGCATGAGATGAAGCCTAGTCGCCGTGGGGGTGCCGGGATCTGGTGGCTGCGGGCTCGTTGTGGCTGATCGCGCCCCCGCGGCGGAGCCGCAGATCGATTCGGCTCCGCGCCCCTTTCAGGCCGGCTTCCCGCCCCTTACGCCAAGAGGCCGGACGACCTCCACAGGCGTCGGCCCACGCCTCGCAGCACCCCGATGTCGTCCAGGAAGTCGGTGAGCCGCTTCGCCCCCGTCTGCATGACCTCCCGACGATGCCCGCTCGCCTTCACCTGGGCCATGGCCTCCCGTTTGTCCAGTCCCACGTTCGTGTAGACCTCGGGGTTCACGAACGCCACCGAGAACACCCGGGCGAACTCACCGGAGGTGACCCGCGTGAACTCCTGCGACCACCTCGGCGCCGTCACCATCTGGCGGCGCAGCTCCTCACGGGCGTAGCGGACGTGGCGGGCCTCCTCCACGACGTGGATGCGTGTGACGCCCCGGACCAGGGGCTGGACGCGCTCGTCCGGGAATGTCAGGCGCTGCATCCAGTCGAGGACCTCCTCGCCGAGGAGGGTGGCCGTGAAGGAGCCGGGGGTGGTCGAGATCGTCTTGAAAAGGCGCCCCAGGTTCTGATGGACCCTGGCCACCGGATACCAGGGCGTCCCGCCGTGCGATATCAGCCGGGCGAACATCTTGGAGTGCCGGCACTCGTCCTCGATCTCGGTCAGCGCGTACCGCACATGCGCACTCGTCGCCGCCTTGTCGTAGATGTGGCGGACCAGCAGCTGCATGAGGATGATCTCGAACCAGATGCCGAGGGAGGCGAGGGCGGCGGACTCGTGCTGGGAGAGCAGGATGCGCTGTTCCTCGCTCATCCGCTTCCACAGGGGCGTGTCGTAGAGCGAGACCAGCTCCGGGGGCCAGAACCACTTGCCCTCCTCGAAGGGCGCCTCCCAGTCCAGCTCCTTGTCGGGGTCGAAGGAGTGCTTGGCGGAGGAGGCGAGGAGGCGTTCGGCCACTTGCTCCCGGTCCTTGAGCAGGCCGAGTGCGTCGCGCAGTCCGTCGAGCGCGTCGGCTTCCGTCAGGGTCGTCATCGGTCCCTCACCTCGTTACCGCGGGTACGTCGTCCGCATCTTATGAGACTGCCTGTCAGCAAGCTCGTCAATCCCTTGCGCAGGACTTGTTGACCCCGCGTCTACTACGTGTGAGCCTGCCGGACATGCCGACAAACGACCTGTACGCCATGGATCAGGGTGACCCTCTCTGGCAGGTGCCGGCGACCGGCGCGGCACGTTTCAGCTGGGAGTACGACGACGGCCGCGACCGGCTTCTGGCCCTGTACCAGAAGGGCAAGGACAAGCAGTGGGACGGGCAGAAGCGCATCGACTGGGAGCTGGAGGTCGATCCGAGCGACCCCCTCGGCACCCCTGACGAATCCATTTCCCTCTACGGCACCAAGTACTGGGCCAAGCTCACCGACAACGACAAGGGCGAGCTGCGCAAGCACTACGCCTCCTGGCAGTTCAGCCAGTTCCTGCACGGTGAGCAGGGCGCGATGGTGTGTGCCGCGCGGATCGTCGAGTCCGTGCCCGACCTGGACGCGAAGTTCTACTCGGCGACCCAGGTGATGGACGAGGCCCGGCACGCGGAGATCTACGGCCGCTTCCTGCACGAGAAGGTCGGGATGCTGTACCCGATCAACGACAACCTCCAGGCCCTGCTGGGCGACACCCTGCGGGACAGCCGCTGGGACATGCCGTACCTCGGTATGCAGGTGCTGATCGAGGGGCTGGCGCTGGCCGCCTTCGGCATGATCAGGGACACCACCGACAAGCCGCTGCCCCAGCAGATCCTGGCGTACATCATGCAGGACGAGGCCCGGCACGTGGCCTTCGGGCGGATGGCGCTGCGGGACTACTACCGGCAGCTCAGCGATGCCGAGCTCCGGGAGCGCGAGGAGTTCGTCATCGAGGGCTGCTATCTGATGCGCGACCGGCTGCGGGGCGTGGAGGTGCTGGAGAACTTCGGCATCCCGACCGCCGAGGCCGAGGAGTTCAGCGAGCAGTCCGAGTTCCTCGCCCTGTTCCGCCGACTGCTTTTCTCCCGCATAGTCCCCTGCGTCAAGGACATCGGGCTGTGGGGGAAGCGCCTACAGCAGGCCTATGTCGACATGGGCGTGTTCGAGATGGGCGACTCCAATCTGGACCTGCTGATGGCACAGGACGAGGAGATCGCGGAGCGGCTCGACGCCGAGCGGTTCGCGGTCGAGGAGCGGCAGCGGGTGGCGGAGGTGGGGGACGCGATCGAGGCGGGGGCCGAGGGCTGACCCCCGGCCCCCTGAGCCGCCTGGCCGCTCCTAGACCGAGCAGCCCAGCCCCTCCGGCACGTCCACCGGCACCGGCTCCGCGCCCTGGGGCGGGAACGAAGTGCGCAGGGTGAAGGCGTACGGCGTCGGGCCGTTCGTGCGCAGGTGGAGAAGGCGGGACTCCGCTTCGGCGACCGTCGGGCGGTGGCCCGCCGGAACCCACCACAGGGCCGTCATCGCCTCCTGCACCTTCTCGAACCACTCCCGGCGGCGGGCCAGCATCTCGCGGTGACGGCCCTGGTACATGTACGCGGTCAGGGCGTTCGCGTCGCGCCACATCGTCAGGTTGATGATGAGCCAGGAGTCGCCGAAGACCGGTACGTCCGTCGCGTCGCCGGAGTCGTCCTGCAACCGCCAGACGAAGCCGTCGGCGGCCTCGGCGTCGGCGTTCACGGGGTCGAGACTGTCGACGAAGTCCTTCAACTGCGGGGAGTCCAGCGGGGCCTTGAGGCGGGCGATGTTGACCTGGGCGAGTTCGTAGGAGGCTTCCGGGGCGGTTGATGGCGTCATGGAACCGAACGATAGGTCGGGCGGGGTCGCGGGCCCAGGGGGTATCTCAGTACGTGGGCACATGTCCCCCTTTCACAGCCGGGGCGCCGGGTGCGTGAGTACCTGTGCACCGCGGTCTTACGGGCGGGAAACCGTGCCCTGACCGGCCCGCCCGTAGCCTCACGGGGCATGACGGGGAATGTACTGACCACCCTCCGCCCGACCTTCCGCCGACCCGGCGCGCTGCCCGGCTGGAGCTCCATCCGTGGCCGTATGGCCATCGTGCTGGCCGTTCCGACGTGTCTGCTGCTGGCCCTCATCGGGCTCGGCGTCGCCGACCGGGCCGCCGACTGGTCCGCCGCCAGGGAGACCGAGGCGCATGTCGGGGTGCTGCTGCGCGCACAGGAACTCGTCCGGGAGGTGCAGCGGGAACGCGGGCTGACCAACGGGCTGCTGGGGGGTGCCAAGGGGTACCGGGACGACGTGGTCGCACAGCGTGGCCGTACCGACGAGGCGCGGGACGCGCTGGGTGCCGCGCTGGACGAGGAGGGCGGGGCGCTGCCCGGTGCCGCTCTCTCCGCCCTGCGGGCCGCCGAGGTCCCCCTCGCCGCCCTCGGCACGACACGCGAGGACGTCGACGCCGGCACCGCCGACCGTGCCGCCACCCTGCGGACCTACACCAAGGCCGTGACCGCCCTCATCGACGCCGAGTCGGCCGGTGCCCCGGACGGCGACCGCCGTATCGCGCAGGGCGTGCAGGCGCTCCAGGCCCTCGCCCGGGGCACGGAGGCAGTCGCGCTCGAACGCGGCTCCCTCAACGGGGTGTTCGCGGCCGGGCGGTTCCGCTCCGGGGAGTACCTCGACTTCACGGAGGTCCGGGCCACCCGGGTGGCCGCCCTGGCACAGTTCAGGCAACTCGCCGGTGCGGAGCAGGAGTCCGCGCTCGACGACGCCTTCGCCACGGCCGCCGCGCGCCGGGTCGCCGGATACGAGACGCGGGCCGAGCGCGGCGCCGACGGGTCCGCTCTCACCGTGGCCCCGGCCCGCTGGTGGGCCGACATGACCACCCTCGTCGACGATCTGCACGCCGTGCAGCGGACCGTCGGGGACGATGTCCGTGCGCGCGCCGACGAGGCCGGTTCCGCCGCCACCCGCCAGCTCGGCGGCTATCTCGCCCTCGGGGTGCTGATCCTCGGCGTGGCCGTCGCGCTCGCCCTCTTCTCGGCCCGTTCCATCACCCGGCCGCTCGGCGCCCTCGCCGACGAGGCGGACGCCGTCGCGGGGACGCGGCTGCCCGAGGCCGTCCGGCGGATCCAGGACGCCGACCCCGACGGCCCGCCCGCCGAGGAGGCCGGACGGAGCGAACTCCCCGGTGGCGCACGGGAGATCAGCCGCCTCGCCGCCGCCCTGCGCAACGTCGAGGACACCGCCGTCGGACTCGCCGCCCAGCAGACCGTCCTGCGTCGCACGAGCACCGAGTCCCTGGCCAGCCTCGGCCGCCGCAACCAGAGCCTGCTCAACCGGCAGCTCGGTCTGATCACCACGCTGGAGAGCCAGGAGCTCGACCCGGACGCCCTCGCCGAGCTGTTCGAACTCGACCACCTGGCCACCCGGATGCGCCGCAACGCCGAGTCGCTTCTCGTGCTCGCCGGTGAGGAGTCGCCCGGCCGGTCCTGGAAGGGCACGGTCGCCGTCACGGACGTGGTGCGGTCGGCGGTGGCGGAGGTCGAGCAGTACCAGAGGGTGACCGCCGTCGACGTCCAGCAGTGCGGCGTCCGCGGTCACTGCGTCGCGGAACTGTCCCATCTGCTCGCCGAGCTGGTGGAGAACGCGCTGATGTTCAGCCCGCCCCAGCAGCCCGTGGAGGTCTACGGCTGGCGGGACGGCACCGAGTACTGCCTGGCCGTGGTGGACCGGGGGATCGGGATGACCCCGGAGCGCATGGGCGAGTCCAACGCGGTGCTGGCCGGCCGGGGCGAGTCCCTGCACACCGCCCCGACCAGGTTCCTCGGGCACCATGTCGTCGGCGCCCTCGCCGCCCGCCTCGGCGCCCATGTCGAGCTCCGCCCCACCCAGGGCGCGGGCGTCACGGCGTATGTCGCCCTGCCGGCCGCCCTGATCCAGGAACCGACGTCAACGGCCGCCGTCCGAGGGTGACTTCTTCAGCACCGCCTCCATCACCGCCCGCGCGATCGGCGCCGCGTCCCCGCCGCCGCTGATCTCGCCCCGGTCCGCGTCCGCGTCCTCCACCACCACCGCGACCGCGACCATTGGGTGCAGGGGCCCGGGCCCCGGGGCGCACGGGTCCGACCACGCCGAAGGCGTGCCGGGGTTTGCGATGCC
>NZ_JBHYJA010000010.1:0-42469 GCF_042740355.1 Streptomyces sp. NPDC059010 | reverse complement strand
GCCCGGGCGAGGGGCGCGCCGCCCCCCCCGCCGCTTAACCCGCCCCGGTCCGCGACCGCGCCCCCCCCCCCCCCCCCCACCGCTACGTTGGGTCCCCGGGCGCGCTCGCCCTGGGCCCAGGAGACGAACCAGGCGTACGGCGTCCCGGAGTTGCCGAGGCCGTGCTGGGCGGTGCCGGTCTTGCCGCCCACCGTCGCACCCGGGATCCAGGCGTTCGAGCCGGTGCCCTCCCGCACCACGTCCACCATCAGCTCCTTGACCAGACGGGCGGTCGACGGGCGCATCGCCTGCCGCGCCGGGCCCGACCCGGCCGCCGCGACCGTGGAGCCGCCCGCCCGGGTCGTGCGCTCCACCAGATACGGCGAGCGCACCTGCCCGCCGTTCGCCACCGCCGCCGAGACCATCGCCATCTGCAGGGGGGTGGCCCGGGTGTTGTACTGCCCGATCGACGACAGGGCGAGCTGCGCCCGGTCCACCTTCGTGTCGAAGGTGCTCTCGGCCACCGAGAACGGGATCCGCACACCGGGGTCGTTGAAGCCGAAGGCCTTCGCCGTCTCCGCCATCCGGTCCACGCCCACCCGCACCCCGAGCTTGGCGAACACCGTGTTGCACGACCACTCGAACGCCTTGCGCAGCGGAACGTCCTTGCAGCCCTTGGACGAGTTCGTCAGCGAGGTCCTGGTGCCCGGCAGACGGTAGGGGTCCGGGGAGTCGGTCGGGTCGTCCAGCTCCTCGATCACCCCCGAGTCCAGGGCCGCCGCCGCGGTCACCACCTTGAACGTCGAACCCGGCGGATACGTCTTGCGCACCGCCCGGTTGAGCATCGGCCGGTCCGGATCGCGGTTCAGTGACTGCCAGGACCGGGGGACCGCCGAGCCGTTGCCCGACAGCACCGACGGGTCGTACGACGGCGACGACACCAGGGCCAGGATCCGCCCGGTCGCCGGCTCCACGGCCGCGACCGCGCCCTTGCGGCCGCCCAGCCCCTCGAACGCCGCCTCCTGCGCCCCCCGGTGCAGGGTGGTGAGGACGTCGCCGCCGGGGTTGCGGTCGCCGACGGCGGCACCCCGCCACAGCGGGAACGGCGACAGCAGCGGGTCCGTGCCCGCCAGCACCCCGTCCTCGGAGTGCTCCAGGAGCGTCGTGCCGTACACCTGCGAGGCGAAGCCGGTGACGGGGGCGTACATCGGGCCGTTCGTGTACGTCCGCTCGTAGCGCAGATGCTCGCCGGTGTCCCGGGATCCGGTGACCGGTTCGCCGCCGACCTTGATGTCGCCGCGCGGCTGTCCGTAACGGGCGATGACGGGGCGGCGGTTGGCGACGTTGTCGTCGTAGGCGCGGGCCTCGAAGAGCTGGATGCGGGTGGCGTTCACCAGCAGGGCGACCAGCAGCAGGGCGCAGAAGAAGGCGGCGTGCCGGATGTGCCGGGTCATCGGGCCGCCTGCGCACGGTCCTCGGATCCCGTCACCACCGCGGCCTCCTCGCCCTTGGGCACGCCGAACCGGCTGCGCGCCTTGTCGCTCACCCGGATCAGCAGCGCCACGATCGCCCAGTTGGTGACCACCGACGAGCCGCCCTGCGCCAGGAACGGCATCGCCATGCCGGTCAGCGGGATCAGGCCCGTCACGCCGCCCGCGATCACGAACACCTGGAGCGCCACGATCGAGGCCAGCCCGACGGCGAGCAGCCGCCCGAAGGGGTCCCGCAGCGCGAGGCCGGCCCGGTAGCCCCGCTCCACCAGCAGTCCGTAGAGGATGAAGATCGCGGACAGGCCCGCGAGGCCCAGCTCCTCCCCGGCCGTCGCCAGGATGAAGTCCGACTTGACCGCGAAACCGATCAGGATCGAGTGGCCGAGGCCGAGTCCCGTACCCACCAGACCGCCCGCCCCGAAGGCGAACAGCGACTGGGACAGCTGGTTGGGGCCCTGACCGGCCTCGATCGACGCGAACGGGTGCCGCCAGTCCTCGACCCTGCTGTGCACATGCGGCTCCAACTGCCCGACGGCCACCGCGCCCAGCACCGCGAGGAGCAGGCCGACCGCGATCCAGCCGGTGCGCCCGGTGGCGACGTACAGCAGGACCACGAACAGTCCGAAGAACAACAGGGAAGTCCCCAGGTCCCGTTCGAGGATCAGCACTCCCACGCTCAGCAGCCAGATGGCGACGATCGGCCCGAGGACCCGCCCGGTGGGCAGCTGCATCCGGCGCAGCCCCGGAACCCGACGGCCGGTGTACGCCAGCGCGTTGCGGTTGGCGGCCAGATACGCCGCGAAGAACACCGCGAGCAGCACCTTCGCGAACTCGCCGGGCTGGATGGAGAATCCGGCGATCCGGATCCAGATCCGGGCGCCGTTCACCGACGGGAAGAAGATCGGCAGGGTGAGCAGCACGAGCGCGGCGACGACACACACGTAGGAGTAGCGCTGCAGCACTCGGTGGTCGCGCAGCAGCAGCACGACCACGATGAACAGCCCCACCCCCAGCGTGGACCACACGAGTTGGGTCGGCGCCGCCAGGTCGTCCGGCGTCTCCAGGTCGAGCCGGTAGATCAGGACCAGACCGAGCCCGTTGAGCAGCACCCCGATCGGCAGCAGCAGCGGGTCCGCGCAGGGGGCGCGCAGGCGTACGGCCACATGCGCGAAGAGCGCGAGTACGCCGAGCCCGGCGCCGTAACCGGCGGCACCGGGCGGGACGGTGCCGTGCTGGGCGAGGCCGACCGCACAGTAGCCGTACACGGAGAGCAGGACGGCCACGACGACGAGGGCCAGTTCGATGCCACGGCGCCGGGGGAGACGTACGGCGGGAGCGGGCGTGTCCGCTGCCACCAGGGTGGTTCCGGCCTTGGTCATGTCCGGAACTTACCCAAATAGTCCGTCTTGTGTGCCTAACGCCTCAGCACCAGCGCGGCGAGCGCCGGGTCTCGATGAACTGGGCCGACCCCCAGGCCCAGGTGCCGTCCGCGAGGAGGTACCAGCGGTTGTTGCCCTGGACGCTCTCGCCCACCCACTGGCAGAAGATCCTGACGATTTCCCCTTGGTGGGCGGTCCGGATCACCTGGCTGCCCCGGTTGGGCGCACTGCGCAGCAGCAGCGTGCTCGCGGTGACCCGCCCCCGGGTGAACTGCTGGTCCCCCCAGTCGCCCCCGTCCCCGCCCCAGTCCTCCTGGGACGTGGTACCCAAGTCCCCCTCGGCCTCCCACCCGTCGTCGGCGACAGCGGGCGTGACGGCAGCCGCACCGGCGAGCAGGCCGGCGGCTATGGATATCGCGAAGCGGGAGCACAGGGCCATGGGGACCTCCTGGGCAGGGGAACAAACCTGACTATCCGCCACATTAGGAGCGATATCGCCCTGTCGCTCGTCCTAATGGGCCATAGGAGAAGCGCCCCAGCAGGGGCGCGGGGCTGCATTTGATTTGCGGCTCCGCCGCGTGGGCGCGAACAACCCCCACGACCCGCAGCCGACAAACAACCCGCGGCCCCGAGCTCTCACCCGCCCAACCCACTCACGGCAGGACAAGAGTCGCCACGGCCCCACCATCCACCGCATTCGCGAACGTCAGCCGCGCCCCCAGCACCTCCGCCTGCCCCAACGCGATGGTCAGCCCCAGCCCATGCCCCTTCGCTCCCCCCTCCGTACGAAACCGCTGCGGCCCGTGCGCGAGCAGATACCCCGGATACCCGTCACCGTGATCCCGCACGGTGACCACCGCCCCGTCCACCGTCAAGGTCACCGGCCCCCGCCCATGCTTGTGCGCATTGGCCACCAGATTCCCCAGCACCCGCTCCAGCCGCCGCCGATCCGTCTCCACCACGAGATCCCGCCCGACGACGACCTCCGTGACACCTTCGGAGGAACCCCGCACCACCCGCTCCGCCAGCGCGGCGAGCGGCTCGCTGTCCAGCTCCAGCCGCTCCCGCCCGGTGTCCAGCCGCGAGATCTCCAGCAGATCCTCGGTCAGCGTGCGCAGCGCGGCCACCCGGTCCCGCACCAGCTCCGTCGGCCGTCCCGTCGGCAGCAGCTCGGCCGCCGCGTGCAGCCCGGTCAACGGCGTCCGCAGCTCATGCGCCACATCCGCGGTGAACCGCTGCTCGGCGAGCAGCTTGCTCTGCAGCGACGACGCCATGGAGTCCAGCGCCGCGGCGACCGAGGCCACCTCGTCCTGCGGCCTGCTCGGATCCTGGGTACGGGGATCATCGACCCGCGCGTCCAGATCGCCGCCGCTGATCCGCCGGGCCACCCGGGCCGTGGCGTGCAGCCGCCGCGTCACCCGCGTCACCGCGAACACGCCCACCAGTACCGTCGCCCCGATCGCCAGCACCGACGACCACAGGATCGCCCGGTCCAGCCCCTCGATGGTGCGGGACTGCTGCGAGTAGTCGATCCCGACGGCGAGGACCCGCTCGTCGTCGACCGGGCCCGCCGCCCACATCATGGGGCGCCCCCGGTGATCGGCGACCATCGTGCCCCGCTCCCCGGCCAGCGCCAGGTCCCGCAGCGACCGCGGCAGCTCCGGCGGATCGACACGGGCGCCCGGCATGAGCGGGTCCCCGGCCTCGAACGCCGCCGTCGCGTCCGCCAGCCGGGACAGCGCGCGGTCGCGGGCCTGGCCGACGGTCTGGTTCGTCACCGAGACGTGCACCAGGATGCCGAGCAGCGCGGCGAGCGCACAGCACATCACCGTGATGAAGACGGCGGCCTTCACGGCCAGCGTGCCCGACCACCGGGGCAGCCCGAACCTCATGGGGTGCTCGCAGTGGGAGAGGCCGAGCGCGAGGGCGAGGCGGAGGGCGACGGCGAGGGGGTAGGCGTCCGGTGCGGATTCTTCCGGTGCGTGCCGGTGCGCAGCATCTCGTCGTGCGTGAGCAGCATCGCCTTCTGGTCCGCGTCCCAGGTCCACTGCAGCCGGTACTCGTACCCGGCGACCTCGGACGGCGAGCGTATGATCACCGACCGCCCGGCCAGCTCGACGGCGCTGACGGCGTCGTCCCAGCTCATCACCTGCACGAGCCGGTGCTTCTCGATTGTGTACACACGCACCGCGGTCGTCATGCCGGGCATCAGCCGGAAGCCCAGCGTCAGCTCGGGGCGCCCGTCGCCGGTCAGATCCCGGTAGTAGGGCTGGAGCACCGGGCACTTACCGCGTCCGGCGCCCCTGGCGCACTGGGCCATCAGCCGGCCGGTGTCGCGGTACTGCGCGGCCTTGCCCTCGTAGTCCCCGGGGCTCTTGGCCATCTCCTTGCGTACGACCGTCACCGGGTCCACGTCGCGGATGTCGCCCCCGGGAACGGTGACGCCCTTCACGGCCTCCCGGACCACCTCGCCGATCTCATAGGCGGGCCGGGACGCCGGCGTCAGCTGGGGCCAGAGCTTGTCCGGGCTGACCGCGGTCTCGGTCGGCCCCGCGCCCTTGAGCCCTCCGGCGTCGTCGCAGGCCGTGGCGGCCGCCAGCAGCAGTGCGACAAGGGCGCTGCACACGGCGATGCGCGTGGTGCGGCTGCTGGGCACGGTTCTCCTGGTACTGGCGACAGGGCTGGGGCTTGGGCCGGGGGTTGGGCTGATGCTAGGGCTGGGCTGGAAATGGGTGTCGGCCCGCCCACCCTATTCGTACGGAAGTCCTTTTTGCGCACCCGGTGGGCGGACGGGCGAACCGGCTACTCGGCGAGTTCCTCCAGCAGCCGGGCGGTCGGCAGCCCGGCCCTGAGGTACTCCACGAACAGCTCGTTGTGCAGGGCCCACGGAGAGCGGCGGGAGCGTATCAGCCGGATCGCCCGCTCGGCGGAGTGGTTCCGGCGGATCAGGGCGTGGGCGACGACCAGCCCCGAGCGGTTGTACCCGTGGTAGCAGCGGACGAGGACCCTGCGGCCCTCGTCCAGTGCCTCGCAGGCCGCCTCGGCGAGCCGGATCACCCCCGCGAGCTGGGTGCCGTCCAGCGGCCCGTCCGGGATCGGCCACACATGGTGCTCGACGCCGGGGGCGGGTCCGTGGCCGGGCAGTCGCAGCAGGGTCTGCACAAGATCGAACTCGTGCCGTACGACGGCGAACTCCAGTTGTCCCGACTGGCCCCGGAACTCGTGTCCGCCCATCCAAAGGCCGGGCACGATCTCGCTCCACGGGCTCTCCGGAGCCGGTACGTCGGGTTGCTTCCTGCGGGTACGCAACGGCGCCTCCCCAACCACCCCTCCCGGGGGGTCTGCCCAACTCCTCACAAAGGTAACCGGGTTCTTGCCCGCGCAGCACCCCGCCTGTTCCCATGGTCAGTGGGGTGATGGTGCATGAGCGGACTGCGCGTCATACCGACCTGGCGACACGGCCAGGAGCGGCTCTACGTATGCCTCAAGGACGGGCGCAACCTCGCCTGGTACGACCGTGAGGCCGCCAGGATCAACCTGCTCAGCGAGGACCGCAGAGACGATGTGCTGGAGGTGCTCGGACCCTTCCTCACCGGGCCGGTGACGGTGGGCCCGCCGCCGGTCCCCACGCCCGCCGAGCTGGCCCGGCTGACCCTCCACCCGGACGACGACCTGGCGCCCAACCGGCCCGGTGAGGCGCTCCTGGTCGCCCTCGACCGGGACCCGGGCCCCTCTCACCGGCTCCGCGCCGACCCGCGCCGCCGGGCGCTGACCGCCGAGCAGACGGTCGGCGAGGCCCTGGACCGGCTCGACGGCGCCGGCTGGCACGCGCTGCACTCCGTGACGCTGCCCGGTGGTGACCGCATCCACCATCTGGTGATCGGCCCCGGCGGGCTGTTCGCGCTGCACGCCCTGTACGCCCGCAAGCAGAAGGTGACCGTCGCCGACCCGATGGTGTCTCTCGGCCGCCGGGAACCGTATCCCCTGCTGCGCCGCGTCCGCGCCGACGCCGACCGCGCCTCCTACGCCCTGACCGCCGAGGTCCACCCGGTCCTGGTCCTGGTCGCCCCCTCCGACGTGGCGATCCCCGGGCCGGTGCGGGAGGTACGGGTCCTCAGGGACACGGAGGTGGCAGGGCTGGCCCGGCTGGGCGGGGTGCTGAAGCCGGCGGACGTGGAGGCGCTGCATGCGATGGCGAGGGACCGGCGGGTTTGGGGTGCCGTCGGCTGAGCTGCGCGGTCGGCTTCGGCGGCCGTCACTGGGGGCTGCCGCCCCCAGACCCCCGCTTCGGCCCTGAAGGGGGCCTCGTCCTCAACGCCGGACGGGCTGGATGATGCCGGGCGGCACTGGGAGCTGACCGTTGCGGTCGTGCAGTCAGGGCAGCGCGCCCGCACGGTCCCCGTCGAGCAGCGGGGCCAGCAGGTCGCCGTAGTCCTGCAGGCGCGGTGCCAGGTCCGCGGCGAGGAAGGTCAGGGAGGTGGGGGAGCGGCAGTCCTCCACCTCCTCCCAGGTGACCGGGGCCGACACCGTCGGCTCGCTGCGGGCCCGCAGGGTGTAGGGGGTGGCCGTCGTCTTGCGGGCCGCGTTCTGGCTCCAGTCGACGAAGACCTTTCCGGGCCGCAGGCTCTTGGTCATCCGGTGGATCACCAGCCGGGGCAGGGCCTTCTCGGCCGCCACGGCGAGTTCCTTGGCGTAGTCGGTGGCCTGCTGGGAGGGGGCCGGCCGGATGGCCGCGGTGAGATGCAGCCCCTTCGAACCGGACGTCTTGGCGTACGCCTCGATGCCGTCGGCGGCCAGCCGCTCCCGTAGCCACAGGGCCACCTCGCAGCACTCCACCACGGTCGCGGGCGAACCGGGGTCGAGGTCGAGGACCAGCCGGTCGGCCTCACCGGGCGCGTCGATCACCCACTGGGGCGTATGGAACTCGGTGACCAGGTTGGCCGCCCACATCAGGCTCGCGAGGTCCTGCACGAACACCATCCGCGCCGGCCCCTCGACGCGCGGCACCTCGGCCGTGGTGATCCAGTCGGGGATGCCCGGCGGCACGTTCTTGGTGAAGAACACCTGGCCGTCCGGGCCGTCCGGGTAACGGAGGAAGGACACCGGCCGGTCGCGCAGATGCGGCAGCAGCACCTCGGCCGTGGTGGCGTAGTAGTGCAGCAGCTCGCCCTTGGTGAAGCCGGTCGCCGGATACAGCACCTTCTCCAGGTTGCTGAGCGCGAGCCGACGCCCCTCCACCTCTGTGATCGGCGTCATACGATGAGAATTCCAGAAATCGTGGTGAATGTCCGGACAGGGCGAGTGAACCGACCGAAAGGGTGCTGCACGTGCGATCCATATGGAACGGCGCCATCTCGTTCGGGCTGGTCAGCATCCCGATCAAGGTGGTGAACGCGACCGAGAGCCACTCGATCTCCTTCCGCCAGATCCATACGGAGGACGGCGGGCGTATCCGCTACCGCAAAGTCTGCGAGCTGGACGACCGTGAGGTCACCCAGTCGGAGATCGGCAAGGGGTACGAGGACGCCGACGGCACGATCATCCCGATCACCGACGAGGACCTCGCCCACCTGCCGCTTCCGACCGCGAAGACGATCGAGATCGTGGCCTTCGTGCCGGCCGACCGGATCGACCCGCTGCACATGGACAGCGCCTACTACCTCGCGGTGAGCGGGGCGCCGGCCGCGAAGCCGTACACCCTGTTGCGGGAGGCGCTGAAGCGCAGCCAGAAGGTGGCGATCGCCAAGTTCGCCCTGCGCGGCCGTGAGCGGCTGGGCATGCTGCGGGTGGTCGGCGACGCCATCGCCATGCACGGCCTGCTGTGGCCGGACGAGGTCCGGGCGCCCGAGGGCGTCGCGCCGGACACCGAGGTCACGATCAACGACAAGGAACTGGACCTCGCGGACGCCCTGATGGACACCCTCGGCGAGATCGACCTTGAGGAACTGCACGACGAGTACCAGGAGGCCCTGGAGGAGGTCGTCGCCGCGAAGGCCGCCGGTGAGGCTCCGCCGCAGGCCCCCGAACCGGCCGCGGGCGGCAAGGTCCTCGATCTGATGGCGGCCCTGGAGAGCAGCGTACGGGCGGCCAAGGAGTCGCGCGGTGAGGCGCCGGCCGAGGAGAAGGGGCAGGTCAGGAGCCTGTCGCAGCGTAAGACGGCGCGGGCGGCCCCTAAGCAGGCCACGGGCAAGAAGTCGACGGCGACGAAGAAGACGGCCGCGAAGAAGACGGCGTCCTCGGCCAAGAAGTCGACCTCGAAGACGGCCCAGGGGGCGAAGAAGACGGCGGCGAAGAGCACGACCAAGAGCACCGCGAAGAAGAGCACGGGCAAGAAGACGGCGTCCCGTAAGCGCACGGCTTGATCGGCACGGTGGGCGCCTGAGCGTCTGCCCGGGGCCGTCGTCGTGCGAGTGCGGGTGGTGTGTGGTTGTTCGCGCAGTTCCCCGCGCCCCTGGGGGCGTCGTCGTGCTGTCCGGTGATCAGCGACGGCGTCGTAGTGCCAGTACCGCGTTGTGGCCGCCGAAACCGAACGAGTTGCTCAGGAGCAGGTCGCCGTCCTCCGGCAGGGCCCGGGGCGCTCCTCTCACCACATCCAGGTCGATCGCGTCGTCGACCTCCCCGCATCCCACGGTCGGCGGCACCAGTGCGTGATGCAGGGTCAGTACGGCCGCCACGGCCTCGACCCCGCCCGCGGCGCCCTGCAGATGCCCCAGGTGGCCCTTGAGCGCGGTGACCGGGACGGACCGTCGGCCGAGTACCGCGCGCAGCGCGCCCGCCTCCGCGAGGTCGCCCTCGATCGTGGCCGTGGCATGGGCGTTCACATGGACGACGTCCTCGACCCGGCCACCGGCGTCCCGCAGGGCCCGTCGCAGGGCGAGGGCGACACCGCTGCCGGTCGGGTCGGGTGCCGCCATGTGGTGGGCGTCGGCGGAGAGCCCCCAGCCCGCGGCCTCGCAGTAGACGCGCGCCCCGCGGGCCCGGGCGTGCTCCTCGGCCTCCAGTACGAGGATCCCGGCACCCTCGCCGTTGACGAACCCCGCCCGGTCCTTGGCGAACGGACGGGAGGGCGAACCGTCCGAGGCCGGGTCCCCGTCGGCCAGCGCCCGCATCGCCGCGAAGGACGCCATGATCGCCGGCGTGACGACCGCTTCGGCGCCGCCCGCGAGCGCGACGTCGACGCGCCCGTACCGTATGCGGTCGATCGCCTGCCCTATGGCCTCCGTCCCCGACGCGCACGCGCTCGTCACGGTCCGGGCCTCGCCCGTGATGTGCAGATCGAGGGAGACCTGCGAGGCGGCCTGTGAGGGCACGGTCATCGGCGTGGTGAGCGGCGACACGGCCCGCGGCCCCTTCTCCCGCAGCCTCCGGTCCCCGCCCACCAGCACGGACGCGTCACCGAGAATGGCCCCGAGGCTCACCCCCACCCGCTCCGGGTCGACCCCGCTCTCCCGCGTACCGCCCGCCAGGAACCCGGCGTCGGCCCACGCCTCCCGCGCGGCCAGCACCCCCAGCTGCGCGGCCCGGTTCATCCGCCGGGCCACCTGCCGGGGCAGCAGCCCGGCGGGATCCACCGGTACGACCCCCGCAACCCGTACGGGCAGCCCCTCGAACTCCGCCCCCGCCAGCTCCCGGATCCCGTGCCGCCCGTCGAGCAGCCCCCGCCACAACTCCCCGACCCCGACACCCAGCGGTGTGACCGCCCCGAGCCCGGTGACGACCACCCTGCGGGGTGCGGCTGCGGCGGCCTCGCTCATCTCGGCGCTCCCCTCTGGATGTTGAAAGGGAAACATGCCCGGATTCGCGCCGCCCTGCACGTCGTCTCATGACAACTGTTCGGTGATGACGCCCAGCAACTCCGCCTTTCGCGGGGTGAGATAGAAGTGGCCGCCCTCGAAGACCCGGATGTCCGGCTCCTGTGTCGTGACGTCCGACCAGGACGTGAGCTCCTCGACCGCGCAGCCGGGATCGCGGTCGCCCCCGCATACCGTGACCGGGGTCCGCAGCCGGTGCAGGCGGGCCGGGCGGTAGGCGGCCAGCAGGCCGAAGTCCGCGCGCAGCGCCGGCATGATGAAGGGCCGCAGCTCGGGCTCCTCGTAGACGGCGGCGCCCGCGGGGTCCAGCAGGCGGACGCGGTCGAGGATCTCGCTGTCCGTCGGGGCCGGCCGGGGCGGCTCCTCCTGCGGGACGCGGGGCCTCGCTCTGCCCGACACGAACAGCCGGGTGAGGGCGAGACCGGGGACCTCCTCAAGGCGGCGGGCCACCTCGTACGCCACCGACGCACCCATGCTGTGGCCGAACAGGGCCAGCGGCCGGTCGTCGGCCCGCTCGTGCAGCAGGACCTTGGTGACCGTGTCCGCCAGTTCGTCCATGGTGGTCGGGCACGGGTCGGCAAGACGGTCCTGGCGGCCCGGGTACTGCACCGCCATGACCTCGATCTCCGGCGGGGTCAGAGCCGCCCAGTCGTGGAAGTGGCCCGCCGCTCCGCCCGCGTGCGGGAAGCACACCAGCCGGATCCTCGCGCCGGGCGCCCTCACACCCCTGAGCCATCGGGTTCGTATGTCCGTACTCATGTCCTCAGTGTGATCCATGGTCGGCCGTTGGGCTGGCCCGACCAACTGCCGTCTCTCTAGGATGTGTTGTCGGCGAGGTGATCTCCTCGGCCGGCCCTGCCCCTGGGGGAACGATGGAACCTGGAAAGCAGCTGTCCACGTCGATCGATGCCACGGTCCCGACAGCCGCGCGCATGTACGACTACTACCTCGGCGGCAAGGACAACTACGCCTCCGACCGCGCCGCCTGTGAACAGTTGGACAAGGTCGTCCCCAGCACCCGCGCCCTCGCGCTGAACAACCGGCGCTTCCTGCAGCGGGTGGTCCGGACGCTGGCCGAGGATCACGGCATCCGGCAGTTCCTCGACCACGGCTCCGGCCTGCCCACCCAGAACAACGTCCACCAGGTCGCCCAGTCCGTCGACCCGTCCTCGCGCGTGGTCTACGTCGACAACGACCCGATGGTCCTGGTCCACGGCCGCGCCCTGCTGGACCAGAACGACAACACCGCCGTCATCCACGCCGACATGCGCGAGACCGAGGGCATCTTCTCCCACCCCGACACCAAGCGCCTGATCGACTTCTCGCAGCCGGTGGCCGTGCTGTTCAACTCGGTGTTCCACTGCATCCCCGACAGCGAGACCGACGGCCCCCTCGCCGTGGCCCGCCGGGTGCGCGAACGGCTCGCGCCCGGCAGTTGCATGGTGATGTGCCAGCTGGTCAGCGAGGACCCCGAGGTCCGCAAGTTCGTCACCGACTTCATGGACCAGGCGACCCAGGGGCACTGGGGCCGGGTGCGTCAGGAGAGGGACGTCGAGGAGTTCTTCGAAGGGCTGGAGGTCCTCGAACCCGGCCTGGTGGAGGTCTCCACCTGGCGTCCGGACACCGAGGTGGCGCCCCGCCAGCTCACCCAGGAGTGGATCGAGTTCGGCGGCGTGGGACGACTCCCGTAGGAAGGCTCAGACCGACGGGGCGTACCGGGCCTTCGTCTCGCGCAGCCGCTCCAGTGACTCGCGCGGGTTGAGGGCCTCGTCGCCCAGCCGGTCCAGGGCGATGCGGTACTCCTCCGTCTCGTCCTGGTCCTCCAGGAACGCGGCGCTCTTTATGTGCTCCAGATAGACGATGTCGGGCAGGTCGACGCCGCCGAAGCGCAGATACGTGACGGGGATGGCGGGCGCCGAGGCGTTGGTGACGTCCAGGGGAACGATCTGCACCGTCACATGGGGGAGCCGGGCCATCTCCTCCAGATACTCCAGCTGCTCGCGCATCACCTCGCGGCTGCCCAGCACCCGCAGCAGCACCGACTCGTCGACGATCGCCCACAGCCGGGGCGCGTCCGCACGCTGCAGCAGCTCCCGGCGGCGCATCCGCAGCTCCACCCGCCGGTGCACCTCACGGGCCGGCGCCGTCGGCAGCCCGCGCTCCACCACGGCCTGCGTGTAGGCCCGGGTCTGCAGCAGACCGGGGACGTACTGGAGCTCGAAGGTACGGATGGCCGTCGCGGCCTCCTGCAGCCCGACCAGCCGGTCGAACCACTCCGGCATCAGCCGCTTGTCGTACCGCTGCCACCATCCGGGCTCACCGGCACGCCGCAGCAACTGCAGCAGCACCGACGCCTCGTAGTCGTCGGTCCCGTACTGCTCCAGCAGTGCGCGCACATCGGTTTCCGTGGGCGGCCGACGGCCCTTGCCCGCCTCGATGCGCGACAGCTTCGCCGGGCTGAACCCCACGGCACGCGCCGCCTGGTCCTGGGAGAGGCCGACGTCCTCGCGGATACCCGCCAGCTGCACGCCGACCAGCATCTTCAGCAGGGTCGGCGCGGGCTCGGTGCGGGTCAGATACGGTTCGAGGCGGGAGATGCGAGGTGACTCGGCGGACATCCTGACTCCCCGTAGACCGGCATAAGACAGACCGCATTATCGCATCCCGCCGCCTCCTGTCGCCGGAACCGGGAGGAACCGAGAGAAGTGGGAGTATCAACTTCCGTTTCCCGGTCGGCTTTTGGCCCCGGTCCCGCCAGGTGGCCCTCACGCACAGGTGGCTGTCACGCACAGATGGCCGTCACGCCAGGTGGTCGAACTCCCCCTCCTTGGCGCCCGCGAGGAACGCGGCGATCTCGGCGGGGGTGTAGACGAGGGCTGGCCCGTCGGGGTGGCGGGAGTTGCGCATCGCGATGCTGCCGTCGTCCAGGGAGGCCACCTCGACGCAGTTGCCCTCGGCATTGCTGTGCCGGCTCTTGATCCAGCGGACGCCCAACGAGCTTGCCCGTACGCCGTTCGGTGCTGTTGGCACTGCACTCTCCTTGCTCACGTTCCGCCACGGGTGCGTCCCGTCGCCCCGGTGGGCCCGGACCGCACCACGTGCTCAGCGTGGCACCGCTCGCGCAATTTCCCGTGAAATTGCACGGGGGAGCCTTCGGCGTGGATAATAGCCCTTGGCGTCAACTGCTGCGCAGCCGCCTCGTCCTGACCGTGTATCAGGGAGACGTTGTGTCCTTACCTGCGTACGAAGGGCTTCGACTGCCCGGCAGCGCCACGTCCCCCGCGGGGTTGACCGTGCCGCCGGAGGAGCGCCCCGGGACTTCGGGTGGGCGCCGTCTCGCCAGGTCACAGCCCCCGAGCACCCCGCCCCGCTCGGTCGCCCTGCGCCTCGCCGGCGCCGAACAGGACTGCGGCCGGGCCCGCGACTTCGTCCGTCGCACCCTGAGCGACTGGTCGCTGGACCACTGCAGCGCCGACGCCCTCATGGTGGTCACCGAGCTGGCCGCCAACGCCGTACTGCACGGCGTACCGCACTCCGTGCCCCGCCCCGCCGGGCACGGCGAGGCCGAGATCTGGCTGAGGCTGAGCCTCCGCCGCCCCGCCCATCTCGTCTGCGCCGTCACCGACCCGTGCGACAGCCCGCCCGTGTACCCGCACGCGAGCGACCCGCTCGACGAGCACGGCCGCGGTCTGCGCATCATCGACGCCCTGTCCGAGCACTGGGGCTGGACCCGGCGGCAGCCCCTGGGCAAGACGGTCTGGGCGATGCTCCCGACCGGCCGGCAGGTCTGATCCGCTGAACCGCCGGGCCCGAACCGTCGGGCCCGAACCCGAATAGGCCGTCATATTTGGGATGTCTGCGACGGCGGTGTAACACGGTTCCGATTGCATGGCGCAGAAACAGGCAGAAGCGGGTCGCCCGGCAATGGCCAGAACTCGGCTCTGCGGGGTGGCTCATCGGCCAGCAACGCGTCAGATCGGATTTCTCGTGAACACCGACCCGGTTTCCGGATACCAGACGTACGACCAGCCCTCGGAACATGACCGCGCCCGTCGCAATCAGGCCACCGCACGGAAGGTGGCCCTGACGATCTGCACGATCGCCGACGTCGCAGCAGGTGTGCTCGCTCTGTGGATCGTCCTCTTCCTGCTCGACGCGAACCAGGGGAACGCGTTCGTGGAGCTTGTGCGCGGAACGGCCGACTGGCTCGCGGGATGGGCACGAGACATTTTCACGATGGACACAGAGGGGTTGCGGGTTCTCCTTAATTACGGTCTTCCCGCCGTGTTGTATTTGTTGCTCGGGCATGGAATTGCCGCCCGACTCAACAGGGCCTGATGGCATTAACCAGTGGAAGGATCGGCAAAGTGACGCGTAGTCCCGCCGAAAACGATCACCTGCCGATTTATGAAGACTTGGTGCGTGAACGCGGAGACGTCGTGGCCGAAGCGCAAATGGCGGCCGCGCACACCCAGAACCAGGCGACGGAGCTGCTGACCGGTGGGGAGGTGAACCCCTGGGGCGCACCCACGGGGCACCCTCCTCATCAGGCTCTGCCCGCTCATCCGGACTTCGGGTAGGGATTGCGCCGAGGCCGAGGCCGCGGAGGCGGATCAGGCCGCGCTCCGCGCCCGGGCGACCAGGTCCAGCGCGATGTCGGTGATCATGTCCTCCTGGCCGCCGACCATGCCCCGGCGGCCGACCTCGACCAGGATGGAGCGGGTGTCCAGTCCGTGGCGGGCGGCGGCCGACTCGGCGTGGCGCAGGAAGCTGGAGTACACGCCCGCGTAGCCGAGGCTGAGGGTCTCGCGGTCCACCCGTACCTCGCGGTCCTGCAGCGGGCGTACGAGATCGTCGGCGGCGTCCATCAGCGGGAACAGGTCGCAGCCGTGCTCCCAGCCCATCAGGTCGGCGACCGCGATGAACGCCTCCAGGGGGCAGTTGCCCGCGCCCGCGCCCTGGCCCGCGAGCGAGGCGTCGACCCGGACCACGCCGCTCTCCACGGCGACCACGCTGTTGGCCACGCCCAGCCCGAGGTTGTGGTGGGCGTGGATGCCCAGCTCCGTAACCGGGTCGAGGACGTCGCGGTAGGCGCGGCAGCGGTCGCGGACACCGTCCATGGTGAGGCGGCCGCCGGAGTCGGTGACGTAGACGCAACCAGCGCCGTAGGACTCCATCAGCTTGGCCTGGCGGGCCAGTTCCGCGGGCTCGGCCATGTGGGACATCATCAGGAACCCGGCGACGTCCATGCCCAGCTCGCGGGCGGCGGCGATGTGCTGGGCGGCGATGTCGGCCTCGGTGCAGTGCGTGGCGATCCGGACGCTGCGGATGCCGAGGGCGTGTGCCTGCCGCAGATCGTGCAGGGTGCCGATGCCGGGCAGCAGCAAGGTGGTGGGGACCGCGTGCCGCGCGGCGTCCACCACGGCCTCGATCCATTCCCAGTCGGTGTGCGCGCCGACGCCGTAATTGATGCTGGAGCCGGCCAGACCGTCGCCGTGCGCGATCTCGATGGCGGCCACACCGGCGGCGTCCAGGGCGGCGGCGATCGCGCGGGCCTGGTCGACGGTGTAGCGGTGCCGGACGGCGTGCATGCCGTCCCGCAGGGTGACGTCCTGGACGTAGAGCGTGCTCACTTGGCTGCCTCCGAGCCACGGTGGGCGGCCATGCGTTCCGCGGTGCGCAGCGCGGCCGAGGTCATGATGTCGAGGTTTCCGGCATAGGCCGGGAGGTAGTGGGCGGCGCCCTCCACCTCCAGGAACACGGACACCTTCAGGGCGTCCGACACGTCGGGGGCGAGGCTGCGCAGGGGGTCGTCGGCCCGCACGCGGTCGAACTGGACCTTCTGCTTCAGCCGGTAGCCCGGCACATACGCCTGGACACGGCCGACCATCTCCTCGACCGACGCGGTGACCGCCTCGGTGGCGCAGTCGGAGACCAGGCAGTGCACGGTGTCCCGCATGATCAGCGGGGGTTCGGCCGGGTTGAGGACGATGATCGCCTTGCCGCGGGCGGCGCCGCCGACCTGCTCGATGGCCGAGGAGGTGGTCTCGGTGAACTCGTCGATGTTCGCGCGGGTGCCGGGCCCGGCGGAGCGGGAGGCGATCGAGGCGACGATCTCGCCGTAGTGGACCGGGGTGACGGCGCCCACCGCGGCGACGATCGGGATCGTGGCCTGGCCGCCGCAGGTGACCATGTTGACGTTCGGGGCGTCGGGATGGGCGTCCCCGTTGACCGGCGGGACGACGTACGGGCCGACGGCGGCCGGGGTGAGGTCGACGAGGGTACGGCCGAGCGGGCGCAGCACCTCGTCGTGGTGGCGGTGGGCACCGGCCGAGGTCGCGTCGAAGACGATCCCGACGTCGGCGAACTCGTCCAGCTTCACCAGCCCCTCGACGCCCTCGTGGGTCGTGGCGACCTTCAGCCGGCGGGCCCGGGCGAGACCGTCGGAGTCCGGGTCGATGCCGGCCAGGGCGGCGATCTCCAGGGTCTCCGAGAGACGCAGGACCTTGATCATGAGGTCGGTGCCGATGTTGCCGGAGCCGATGATGGCGACCTTGGTGCTCATCGCTGAGCTCCTTCCGGGACCTCCGGAGAAGCTTCCGGGGAGAACGAGACGCGTACCGGGCCGAGTTCGGAGATATGGGCCTCGAACACATCACCCGGGGTCACGGGGGCCATCGGCCCCAGCGCGCCGGTCAGCACCAGGTCGCCCGCGCGCAGCGGGTCGCCGCGCTCGGCGAGGGCCGAGGCGAGCCACACGGCCGCGTTGAGGGGACTGCCGAGACAGGCGGCGCCGTCGCCCTCGGAGGCCGTCTCGCCGTTGCGGCTCATGGTCATCGTCACGGCGCGCAGATCGACCCGGGTGAGCGGTACGGGGGTGCCGCCGAGGACGTACAGACCGCAGGAGGCGTTGTCGGCGACCGTGTCCACGAGGGCGATGTCCCAGCCCGCGATGCGGCTGTCCACGATCTCCAGGGCGGGCAGCGCGAAGTCGACGGCGCGCAGCAGGTCGACGACCGTGCACTCGCGGTGCGGCAGGTCGCGGCCGAGCACGAGCGCGACCTCGGCCTCCACCTTGGGCTGGAGCAGCCGCCCGGCGGGCACCGCGCCACCGTCCGGCACCGCCATGTCGGCGAACAGTGCGCCGAAGTCGGGCCGGTCCACGCCGAGTTGGCGCTGCACGGCCGGCGAGGTCAGACCGATCTTGCGGCCGACGATGTGGCGCCCGGCATCCAGTCCACGCCGGACGTTCAGCTGCTGCACGGCGTACGCGGTCTCCAGGTCGCAGCCGCCGTCGAACAGATCGCGCACCGGCGGACAGGCGACGCCGGTGCGGGCCGCCTCCGCCAGCACATCGGCGGCCTTGACCACGGCCGGTGGAACGCCGTCCGGGTGGGCGGCGCTGTCGGGCTCGGTCGACACGGGGGCCTCCAGAGAGGGAGCGAGGGGCAGGTGGGGCGGGGACCGCCCGGTGCGGTGCGGCCCCGCGACACCCGGTATAGACGCCGGGTCCGTCATGCGCCAATGTTTGTTCCGTGACGCGGAACAATGTGAGTGGCGGCATGCTCGACAAGGCCACGCTCATCCTGGAGGCCTTCAGTCCGAGCGGCGGACCGTTCCGTCTGTCGGAACTGTCGGACCGCACCGGCCTGCCCAAGCCGACGGTGCACCGGCTGGCGGCGGACCTCGTACGGCTGGGCTGGCTGGAGCGCTCGGGCCCGCGGTACCGGCTGGGCGCGAAACTCTTCGAGCTCGGCTCGCTCGTCCCGCACCGGCTGGATCTGCGCGAGACGGCGCTGCCGTTCCTGCAGGACCTGTTCGAGGCCACCCGCGAGACCGTCCACCTCGGCGTCCGCGAGGGCATGGAGGTGGTCTACCTCGAACGCATCCATGGCCACGAGGCCCTGCAGCTGCCCTCCCGGATCGGCGGCAGCCTGCCGCTGAGCTGCACCGGCGTGGGCAAGGCCCTGCTCGCCTTCTCCGGCCCCGAGCTGACCGAGGAACTGCTGTCCCGGCCGCTGCCCAGCCTCACGCCGTACTCGATCACCGACCCGGCACGCCTGCGCATGGCCCTGGAGAAGATCCAGGTCTCCGGCCTGGCCTACGAGGAGCAGGAGGCCGCGCCGGGCGTCGCCTGTATCGCGGCCCCCGTGTTCGCGGGCGGCGGCACCACGGTCGCCGCCCTCTCGGTGGCCGTCCCCCGCACCCGCTTCAGCCCGGCCCAACTCGCCCCCGCGGTACGGACGGCGGCACTGGGCCTGTCGCGGGTGCTGCGCGCGGGGACCTGAGCCCGGGGACCTGAGCCCGGCACCGGCCGCCGGAGCCTCAGCCGGTGCCGGCGGGCCGCTGGGGCGACCCCGAGGACATCGCCGGCGCCGACCGTCCACCTCGCGGGCGACGCCGCGCGCCCGGTCATCGGTCTCGCGTTCAGGCGGGTGTCAGGGCGAGCACGGTGTTGTGGCCTCCGAAGCCGAGGGAGTGGCTGAGGGCGAGTCCGAGACGTTGGCCGCGAGTGGCTCCTACGACGATGTCGATGCCCGCCGTGGAGTCGTCGGGTGCGCCGAAGTTGGCGGTGGGCGGGATGGTGCCGCGGGTGATCGTCAGGACGGTGAGGGCCGCCTCGATGGCTCCGGCCGCGCCCATGGTGTGCCCGAGGGCTCCCTTGGCCGAGGTGACGGGCGGATGTCGGGCGGCGAACAGGGCGCGGACGACCGCGGCTTCCGTCCTGTCGTTGAGCGCCGTGCTCGTGCCGTGGGCGTTGATGTGGTCGACGTCGTCGGCGCAGGCTCCCGCATCGGTGAGGGCCGCTTCGATCGCCGCGCGCAGTCCGGCCCCGTCGGGACGCGGTGCGGTGGTGGGCGTCGCTGGTGCTGCCGTGGCCGGCGAGCAGGGCGAGGGGTTCGGCGCCCCGTGCTTCGGCGTGGCGTCGGCGTTCGAGGACCAGCAGGGCGCTGCCCTCACCGAGGACGAATCCGTCACGCTCCCTGTCGAAGGGGCGTGAGGCCCGGCCGGGATCGTGGTTGCGCAGGGAGAGCGCCCTCATCTTGGCGAAGGCGGCGGCGCACAGCGGTGTGACCATGGCGTCGGGTGCCGCCCGCGAACCCGTCCGGGGTCCCAGTCCCGCCCGGCCAGCCCGGCCGAGACCAGGGCCTCCTCGGCCGCGAGGAGCAGGAACCGGGTACCCCGTGCCGTCTGATCGGGCACGCGGGGGGCACACGTGGCCGTCTCACGCGCTCCCAAGCCCGGGAGCGTTCTTCCCACACTGGGCCTACTCAGCGCTCACGCGGTCGGCGGAGTCTCACGAGCCCAGTCGAAAGGCATCGGCGCGCCCTGGGGAATCACCCAAGGGTGGGGATAGCGAGCCCGACAACCGGTGCAGCGCGCGGCGAACGGACCGACCTGGGGGTTCGTGAGAACGCTGTAGTGGCTGGAGGGCTGAGCCGGGAGCATGTGCCCGTTTGCCGTCGTCTCCAAGCCGGGCCACTCCGGCGAGCATCGACACGGGCGCTCTACTGCGAACGGGCCGCCATCGGGAGTCTTGGCCGTGTTCTTGAAGAGCTTGGCGAAGTTCTCTCGTATCGACACGGCGGTGGCCTCCCCTTCAGCGGGCCCGAGTTTCGGGCCCGCAGACAGTAACCGAGGTCGGCGGAGCGACTTTGGCCAGGAGCTGCTTCCCCGCCCTTCGGGCACGTCGCGGGCACGCCTTGATGAGCTTGGCACGAGCGCGGTGACCGTGAGCCCGGACTGGCAGCCTTGCAGTATGGCGATGCCCTTGGATCAGACCCGGGCGGCGTTCCGGTCGAGGATGGCCCGCAAGCGGTCGACATCCGGCGGTATCGCGGCGCCGCGCTTGGGGAGGACGACAATGCCGACGCTGTGCTTGTCGGGTGTCATGAGTACGAAGAGCGTGTCAGTCTCCGCGTACCGGGTGATCATCGGCCACCGGAACGTCGTCTCGCTGTCTTGCGAGGTCAGCCGCACCCCGGCTTCGCCCACGACAGCCCGGAATTCCCCCTGCGGGGCGACCATCCGGTGTACCTGCCGTGCCTGCAGGGCGGGTACCAGCACGTGCAGACTGATGAGCAAGGCCAGCGCCGCTAGGCAGAGCACCGTCAACCCGAGGTGGGGCCCCTTCGGCAACGTGAGGGTCACGAGAAGAGCGCCCAGCACGACGATCGCGCCGGCGAGGATAATCCCGCTCTGCAGCCGCCCCGCCGGTGTGGCCCGCGTCCGCGTGCGGAGTGCCCCCGTTGCGTCCGCGGTCGTCGGCACGTAGGCCAACTCCACGGTGCTCCTTTCCTGCACGGTCACTCCCCAGATCGTCGGGCTGCCGAGCCGCGATCGTAGCGGGGCCCGCCGACAGTTGGGGCCCCAGGGCTATGCCTTGTCGAGCTGGCCTGCTCCGTTGCGGGGGAGTGATGGATCGGGGGCTACTGGCGGGATCATCGACAGGGCGTCCTCGATCAGGCTGTGTGCGCTGAGCGCGCGGGCCACTTCGAGGCTGTGCCGTGTCCGGCGCTCGATCGGCAGACGACTGGTATCGATCTGCGGTCCGAGATCAGCAGCCACCTGCATGTCTCCCAGCTCCGCCGACGTGGCAACCCGGTGAATGGCGACGTTCGTCGGCCCGAACGCGGTCCACATGTGGTTGGCGTCCCGACCGAGCTGCTGCGCTGCATGATCCGCCTCCGCGAGGAACGCGCGAGTAGTCGAGCGGTCATCGGCACGTGCGGCCGCCATCGAACCCGCGAGGAAGAGCGTCACGTAGATCGACAGGAAACTCTGGGCCGGCATTCCTGAGGCCTGGGCGGAGGTAGTCGGCTGCGTCGCTGACGAGTTGGACGGCGGCATCAAAACGACCGTTGGACAAGAGGCAGTGCGCCACAGACCGGAAGAGTGATCCGGTGACCGCCATGTTGTCGGACTGCTGAGCCGCGCCCAACCCTCGGTCTGCTGCGATCCATGCGAGGTCTGTCTCGCCGACCTTGGTCAACACCATGGCGGCGCCCTGGTACGGCATCGCGATCAGCTCGTGCGCATGCTCACGATCCCGCCCGTCGTACGCCTGGACACCAATGAGCGCGTCGGCAAGCACGAGGGGCAGACGCCGGGTGGCGAACCCGTACCGCGAGTCTTGGTAGGCATCCCAGACTTCGGCGACGGTGTCCTCAGCTCGTCGAGCGGCGTCGGCTCGCCCTCGACGGTCACTCCGAGAAGCGGCGCAAGTTGGCGGTAGTTCATCAGCGCCGACCGAAGCGCCGGCACTGTCCGGGTACCGCTGTGAGCAGTCCAGCCCATCAGCGTGGGCTCGGCGAGCAGATCACCAAGGGCCACGTCCAGCGCATCGGCCAGAGACTTGATCACCGACAGCCGGTCCAACTCCAGCCGGTTGTTCTCAGCCTTGCCCAACCAGTCGACCGTACGGCCGACGAGGCCGGCCAAGACGTCTTGGGACATGCCGCGTCGGCGGCGGTACCAAGCGACTCGCTCACCGATCGTCAGGTTCGTCGTCATTCCTCGCATGGGAAGAGCGTCCCCCTGTCTCTTCGCGAGACCCGGAAAATTCTTCCGGGTTGGTGAGCCGGATCGGTCCTAGCGTTGCTGACCACCCGAGGAGCTGCGAAACCGAGACTGCAACGAGGTGGCCGCGATGGCGCTGACCCGAGTGGAACGGCTGGAACTGATCAACCAGATAAAGGAGCTTGGCGACGAGATGGCGGAACTGGCACGCCGCTCCGATGAGTTGGTCACCGCACTTGACCCTGCTGTCGTACGAGGTCCTCAAGCTGATCCATCCGTTCCGCGAGACGGCGAACGTCCCGGCGGACCTCCGACAGATACTCTTGTTCACCAACGAGCGCGGGGGAGTGGTTGGCTCGTCGACGTACTTCCGGGTCTGGCAGGAGGCTCGCGCACTGGCGCTCCCGCCGGCCTCCTTGGCCTCCCCGCTCGCCGCCCGGCCGTACGACCTTCGGCACTCGGCCCTGTCGACGTGGCTCAATTCCGGGGTCGACGCGACCGAGGTAGCCGAGCGTGCGGGCAACTGCGTTGAGGTCCTGCTGAGTCGCTACGCCAAGTGCATCGACGGTCGGCAGGAGATCGCCAACCGCAAGATCGAAGAGCTGCTGCGCGAGTACGAGTGATCCCAAACGCGCCGCGCTAGGCTTCAGCCCCCTGGATTCGACCGGGGGCCTTCGTCGTTCTTGGGGCTGACCAGGGACGATGCCTCAAGATCGTGTCCACGAATAGTCCACGGACGCCGACATAGGGCCGCTCAGAGTGGCATACGGCTGCATATACGCGAAGACCCCGCACTCAGCGAACACGCTGGTGGCGGGGTCTTTAGGCACCTCATACAGGGTGCCCCCGGCAGGATTCGAACCTGCGCACACGGCTCCGGAGGGCATACCCATACTTGGGGCGAAGCAAGTCCTGACCTGGGAGTTTCTCGGCGTCAGTAGACATCCGCGACTGACCTCTATCGCATACCGTGCACGCCGCTTGGGCGTGAGGCGGCGCCCATGGTGGTGGCAGCCCGTGGCCCAACGGGTCCCATGCTGTCTCCGGGAAGCGGCGCGAAGCGCTCATCCGTGCAAGCGAGTGGACCTGAAGAGGCGATGGCCTACATCCTGGCAGACGGTGCTAGCCGTAGCGGTTGGGGTACTGGGGACCTCCGCCGCTTCCCGCCCGCCGCTTGATCGTTGCCACTAGTGTTGCTGGTTGGAGAGCCAGGCATATCGACAGGTGGGGGACCGTGGACTCCTTCGATCTTCATAAACTGACAGATTTTGATTTCGAGACTCTATGTAAAGACATACTCGAAGAGATGCTTGATGTCAGACTGGAGATCTTCTCCCAGGGGCCAGACATGGGCATTGACCTGCGTCACACCTCGGCTGATGGATCGACTACTGTTATCCAGTGCAAGCATTGGATTAAGAGCGATCGCTCCACCTTCATTCGCAGAATGAAGAGAGATGAACTTCCGAAGGTTGCAAAGCTGGGCCCCGATCGCTACATCATTGCCGCAAGTGTCCCGATGAGCCCTCAGGCGAAAGAAATACTTAAGGCCGATTTTGCGCCGCACATCAAGACCCCGTCCGACATCTTGGGACTTGAGGACATCACCGCATTTCTTGCTGGCAGGCCTCACATTGTAAGGCGCCACATCAGGTTGTGGCTCAATGATGTGACTGTGCTTGAGTCGGCGCTGTCGCGTAACGTGCTCTGGAGATCTGAGCATTTCGTCGAAGAGATTCAGGAGACGCTTAGAACGTATGTGCCGAACCCTAGTTTTCGTCAAGCTCTGGGCGTGCTTGAAGACTCGCATGTCTGCGTAATTTCAGGGCTTCCCGGAGTCGGAAAAACGACCCTAGCGCGTGTCCTAGCGGCAAACTATGCGGATCAGGGTTACGAGCTGATTCACATTTCCGGGGACATAGAGGATGCGTACAGGATGTGGTCCAGAGGGGCTCGTCAACTCTTCATCTATGACGACTTCCTGGGGCAGAGTGTCCTGGATGATAAGCTGAATAAAAACGAGGATCAGCGTTTGATCTCAATCATGAAGAGAGTCAAGGGTGATTCACGTAAACGTCTAATCTGTACCACCCGCGGATATATCTTGGAGCAGGCTCGGCAGCGATACGAGCGACTGCATAATGAGGATTTTTCACCGATCACCTTCACAGTGCAAGTCGAGCAATATGATCGCGAAGTTCGGGCGGCGATTCTGTACAATCACCTTTTCTGGTCGGATTGGCCCGCCGAGATAAAGGCTATGTTTGCCAGTCCTGACAGCTATGGGCCAATCATCGATCACGTCCATTTCAATCCCCGTATCATAGCGGCCACGCTGTCGGCAGATTTCGACAGCAGTCTGGGGCATCCTGCTGCGCAGCTCGTTGATAACCTGAGCGATCCAGCGCTTGTGTGGCGGCATATTTATGAGCTGCAATTGTCACAGTGGGAACGTGACCTGCTTACCACGTTTTTCTCCATGCAGACCGGGCGGCTTCCCAATCTTGAGCAGGTTCTACTTGCTCGTCCAGGTTGGACGCGGTCGCAAGTCAGGAGAAGTCTCCAGGTCTTGGACGGCACTTTTCTCAGCGTACGCCAAGAGTCTGTTCCGGTGGTGGACTTTCACAATGCGTCAGCGTCGGAATTTGTCGCGGGGGAGCTGTTCAGTCACCCGTCAGAACTACGGAAGGTACTTTCTGTTCCGCATGCTTTTGAGCAGATAGAGAAGCTGTGGTTCCATTTTGCAGCAAAGGGGTCTGAGGGCGGCGATTTTTGGCAACATGGGAATCCATACTCCAATATCTTGGTGAGTGCGGTAATGGAGTCCCTTGCCTCGCCCAAGGAGCCGTATAAGAGTAAACCCAGCTCGTCGGTGGTACTCCCCTCTCTGGAACTGGCTGAGTATTCGAGGGATCGCAAGCTGATCAGGCGCGTGGTCGAACTCTTGTCCACCCAGGGGACTGTTTATGGGATTCGTCGCTTCGAAGACATACTTAACGTGATCAGGTCCGTCCGGGATTCTCGGATTCCGGAGATTCGTGCTTGCTATAACGAGATTCGGCTAGAGGGTCTGAGTGCTGTCCTGAACCGCGAAAAAGGTCGCTCTGCCCCAGTGAAGGCCGCCCTCTACGTGCAGGAGTTGACAGACCTTATCGACGAGTCACTACGGGAAAGGATCTCCAATGCGGCCGTTGAAGTAGCTTCGCGCATTCTTGACGATTATGAGTGGGGATGGGGTGATGTTGATTTTGTCGATGTTGAGGCGGCATTGCAGTTCGCGGACTTGCGCTCTCCTCGTGAAAGCATATGGGTGGGCTGGGAAGAATTGATGGCGTCGCTTGACGTTGGGGCATGGCGAGGTATAGGGGCAGGTGATTCGGAGCCCGATTACGAAGAATGGGAGGAGTATGACGATGATGACTATAAGGGAGATCGAGCGTATGAGCTTATGCAGTCTCTCGCGTCACTAGACGAGGTTAGTGAGGAATGACTCTGATGGGCACCGCTTGCGGCTCGTTACCCGCCGTGTGAGGTCTGCCTTCACGGGCGCGGGAAGCCGTAGAACCCTCCCGCCGGTAGGCGGTTGCCGCTATTAGGATCCGAGCCGGCCCCAGCCACAGTCCAGGGCCGGTGCATGCTGGCCGAGGTCAGCCAGTGAGGTCCTGCGCTTCTGCCTCACCTTCGTCGGGCTGGTTCGCAGCTTCTCGCCGCCGATGACGGGCAAAGCTCAGGGCCGCAAGCGCCACCGCTCGCCGATTCTCAGGCGTGTCAGGGAGCCCTTCCATGAGCACATCTGTTGATGCGTCATCAATTTCCAATGAGAGATGATCGAAGACATAGTCGAGTCCCAATGTTGCTTCGACAGTTTGATCTTCAAGCCCCATCAGTACCGTTCCGGGGCGGGCGCTAGTAGTGCCGCGATTAACGAGTCTGTCGACCACTTCGATAAGTGGCCAGGTGCCCGATTCGGCCTGCCCTCTGAGGAATTCGGTAGCCGCACCTGAATCGATCTCTGCCCATGCGTGAACTGAGCTGAAGACACTCTGATCTATAGAGGTAATGTCCCTACTTTTGGCATGCTCGAACTTCTCTGAAATGATCCGCCTGATATCTTCTGTCAGGCGCCTGGCAACCTCTTCTTTTCCTGATCGATTTGCCCTCGCCCTCGCTCGACCCAGCCCGCGAACGGCCATGCAGTAGCCGCCGTCAGACTGGGTAATTACATCCAGATTCTCTTGGAGTGGCTCTGGTTTCCCCTCAATGAAGAGGTCCGCCACGAATCCCTCGACGGATATCCTTGAGAAGGTGCTGAGAAATCCAATGTCATTTGGAATTGCGAGGTACTTCTCGGCCATTAGAAGCAATATCTTTAGGTTTCCCCCTGCTCCAAGGTCGCCGTAGTTGCGAACCTTTCTTACGATTCGCTCGGGATCCTTTTCCAGTGCTGCCAGCAACAAGGGGATCCGATCGGATTCCTCGCCCAGTGAGATGTTGTCCAATGCTGCCTCAACCACTGAGTCGGGAATGTCGTCCGCCGGGACGCCGAAGAAGAAGTAGCGTGAGAAGTAGTCCGTATGTCCGACGCCTTTACGTTTGGCTACATCCAGCAGCCAATCTCTGCCGTACTCCATTCCTTCCTGGGCTGACTTCAGCGGAAGGAACAGCTTTGCGAGGATTGCCAGCACCCCGTTTTCGTGTTCTTGCGCAACCCCCCAGGGCTTCATGTACGTGCGCCACCTGGCCAGCCTGTCCGCGGGGCTCTCGTTACGCAGACCGATCGTACGAGTGCCTGCGGTCATCGTGAGTTCTTCTCGATGTTCTTGTAGCTCGTAGTAGACCCGGGGTTCGTGCGTTCGCAGGAAGGTCAGCGCTAGGAAGTCAATGAAGTTTACCTCATCGGCCACTGTGACATAGCTTGAATCCACCTGAGCGAAAAACCGGCGGATCGCGCGCGGTGTCGTCAAGCGAGCAGAAAGAGCTTCTCCCCAGAGTGAGGCAATCGCGGTGAGAGACGCTTCCGGGAGTGAGATTGCATTGTTCTCAAGCACGGCGTTCAAAGAAGAGTTCACCAAATGTGCTCTTTGCGCGTCTCCGAGCGCTGGCATGTCTAACCTCACTTGGACCATCTTCTCAAGGTATGACCGTGCACGCTCTTGATCTGCAAAGGCCAGATCGGTTCTGCATAGAACGTCCATCAATGTCTGTTCGTCATATGACAGCAGGTAGTAAACGTTGGGTAGGCGACCTAGGAGTCGAATCATCTTGAAAACTTCGAGCAGCTCGTCGGGAGTTAGTCTGTCGAGGTCATCCATCATTACGAGAATGGAAACACTGCACTCCTTCAATGCTTCCTCGACTTTTCCCTTCTTTGTGGCTGCACTCGTGTCCCCAGCTACCTTCTCGGCAAGCTTCTCGAAAGCAGAGCTCGCATCTACGCGGGCGATACCGCCTAGTTTTCCAAGTGGTGCTGCATTTTGGATCCAGCTACCGATTGACTCTCGCGCCTCGCTCCAGCGTTCACCACCCGGCAGACACGCCCTGAGCTCGGAATAGAAGCCCACGTACATGGACAAGGAGTCGCTATGGATCCAGGGATTAAATTCCGCTACTCGCCACTCGGGTGATTCTTCGTCCTCGGCAACACTCAGCTCATCGATTGAGTCCTTCACCATTTCCAGAATCGATGACTTCCCTGAGCCCCACGGGCCGATCAACGCAATGACGCTAGATTCTGACTGTGCGCGCACGCGGTTGATAACCCGGATCATGTGCTCGCTGAATCTCTTGCGATCCAGCTCATCTCCGGCAGCGTTTACGGGGTCATCGCCGAGCAGGTGTCGAGAGTCCATGCCCTCAATGCTAGTGAGAGATGGGCGCCTTGGGTCCGGAAAGTCGTTTAGCACCTTTTAACCCATGCGTCACGCTTCAATGTCTGTAGGTCAGGGAATCGGCCGCTTCCGGAAGGATCCGTGCGTGGGAAACTTGTCCCAGACGGTACGCAGAGGTGAAGGGGGGCCCGGTGTCCCAGCAGGCTAGCCCTCGGGGGACCTTCTTGCAGATCGCGGAGGTGGTGAAGGGGCAGATCCAAGCAGACCCGCAGATGACGCAGCTTCCGGCCGCCGGAGACCTTATGCGTGATCACGGTGTCTCGCGCGGCGTAGTGCTCCGCGCGTTCAAGGAGCTTCAGGCGGATGGAGTTGCTGAACCGGTGCGGGGCGGCCGGTGGCGGGTAGTACGTCAGGGCGAGCAGGTCGACCGGCGACCGCTGGAGGAGCGCATTGCCGACATCATCGCGACCGAAGGGTTCGAGGTGGGCGCCAAGTTCCTCAGTGCGTCCGACCTGATGGGCAGGTTCAAGGTCTCTCGGCCGACCGTGACCAAGGCTCTCGACAAGCTCGAAGCCGCCGGCGTGCTGGTGAGTGAAGGTCAAGGCAAGGTGCGGACGGTCCGCGCTATGCCGAACCGAGAGGAGCGTTCGTAGCTTGTCGACGTTGACGGAGTGGGCCTATCCGCTCGCGGAGTCCCTGCTGGCTGAGCCGCTGCCGCGACGCTGGCAGCACTGCTTGGGCGTCGCCGAGAGGGCGCGCACGATCGCGCTCATCCTCGGGGAGGACGCCGAGTTGCTGGAAGCCGCGGCAGTCCTGCACGACATCGGCTACGCGCCCGACCTTGCCAAGACCGGCTTTCACCCCCTTGACGGCGCTCGCTACCTCCGGGACGTCGCGAACGCCGACGAGCGGGTCGTGCACCTGGTGGCCCACCACTCCTGTGCGTGGATGGAGGCCGATGCGCGCGGCTTGCGCGAGGAGCTGGAGGGGGAGTTCCCTCGCGAGAGCGCGCACCTGAACGACGCTCTCTGCTTCTGCGACATGAACACGACGCCCGACGGCACGCCCACGAACCCTGTGGATCGGATCAACGAGATTGCCGGCCGCTACGGGCCTGACAGCCTGATCGGCACGTTCATTCGTCGCGCTGAACCCGAGATCCTGGCGAGTACCGCGCGCGTACTTGAGAAGGTCGCCGACGCCAAGCGTCAGCCGATGTAGGGCGCTGTCCGGGCCCGGTCCATCGCGTGCTCGATGCGGAGCCGCATGGTGGGGTGGATGTCCAACTCCCGCAGGTCCGTTGGGTTGACCCAACGGACCTGCGTCGTCTCGTTGCTCGTACGCAGCTCGCCGCCGACAGGGCGTGCACGGAAGCAGATGCTGAACTGCTGACGGACTTCGCCATCGTCGTACTGCATGACGTGGCCAGGGTCGGTGTAGATCCCGGACATGTCGACGACTTCGGCCTTGATGCCTGTCTCTTCCCAGACCTCACGGACCACTGTGTCGCTGATGGACTCGCCCGCGTCGTGGCCGCCGCCCGGCAATGCCCAGCGCCCGTTGTCTGAGCGCTGAATCATGAGCACCTGGCCTGCATCGTTCTGGACGAACGCCACGACCGAAGGCACGACCGAGTTGGCCGGCGGTGCGTCGGGGTCGTGCAGGTAGTCAATGCGTCCCATGGTCAGGCTCCCGTGATGTCGAGGTCCGTCGCCTGGCGAGCGCCTCCCCAGGTCTGTTCGATGCTATTCGCATAGGTGTCGAACAGGCCGCCGCCCGGCATGCGGCGCAGGTGGAAGACGGGAGCCATGTAGGCGCCGATGCCGTAGACGTGGGGGTTGACGAGCATCTCGTCGTCGGACCGGTAGATGGAGTTGTAGAGAGTCGTGCCGTGCAAGCGGAAGCTGATCTCAGGGTGGCTCTCGAAGAGCGGCCGGTAGTTCAACAGTGCGTTCCGGATCTTGCCGTCCATGATCCGGTGCCCCTCGTCTATGCCACGCTGCCGAACGGCCTCACAGTCAGGGTCACCAAGCAGGATGCGCACCTGGGTGGTCCCCTCGACCTTCTTCTTCAGAAGGTCGATGAACAGAGGGTCCTCCGAGAGGAAGAGCCCTGAGTAGACGAGGACGTCAAGGTTCCTGTCGGCTCGCGCGTACATCTCGCGCCACAAGCCCGGGGGCACCGTGTGGCGGTGCGGGTAGACCGCCACAATCTCCGCCTTGGTCAGGTCTGTTGCAGTCTCCAGCGCGCGGCCGTCGTCCCACAGCGTCGTCACGTCGACCTTGAGGGCTGCGGCCGTGGCGTACTGGTGTCGGCGATACGGCACCTTCCCTTGCGTGATCCAACGTTCGACGGTCTTCGGGTTGACCTTGATCTCGTCGGCCAGGTCCTGAACGGTCATGCCGCGTGCCAACAGGGCTGAACGCAAACGCTCGTTGGACATCTGCCCACCTCTGAGGGACATCTAGGGACCTCTGACCGTGCCAGAAGTCCGCAAGGTTTCCAAGTAGGGGGTAACGAACTCCCCTGACCTGCGGCGATTCTGAATGTGCGCCAAGAAGTCCCGGCGCAAAACCCAGGAAGTTCAGTGCTCGTACTTGACGGACCCCTATGCGGTACCTGTAAAACAGGTACCGCATCAGCCGAACGGGATCGCTCGGCAGGAAGGCGGCTACAACCGCGCGCCTCCGGCCCCGCATCGGTCGCTGTTTGAGAACGCCCCACCGCTGGTGGAGCTGCATATGTGGGCATCTGAGCCGTCTCCCCCGAAGTGACGGCCGCGCGGCTGTAAGGCCGCGCACCTGCACGAATTCACCCCTCCGCAGCGGGCTCTGCCTGCGCTGCGGCCGGTTGCCTCCTCCGCTCGTCTCGCACGAGCGGGGCTGAGGGGAGCCGGAACACCCCTTCTCTTCCTGGGAGTCCTTCATGGCTGTTGTCGAGATCGTTTCGTTCGGCTACCTGCACGACGCCCCGCCGGCCGCGCATCTGACCATTGACCTGCGTCACCACTTCCGCGACCCGCACGTGTCGCCGGAGCTGCGCTACATGACCGCCGACGACGAGCCGGTCCGCACTGCCGTGCTGAACACTCCTGGCATCACGGACCTGGTGGAGGCCACCGCAACGGCGGTCACTGCGTTCGCCTCCGGCCCTTCCGCCGGGACCGTGACGGTCGCTGACGGATGTGCCGGTGGCCGTCACCGTGCCCCGACCTTCGCCCGCGCCCTGGCCGCGCGGCTGACCGCCGCCGGTCACGCGGTGAGCGTCTGCCACCGCGACATGGCCAAGGACGTCGTGCAGCGCTGACGACTGCCCGCGCCGCAGGACCGAGTTCCTGCGGCAAGGGGAGTCGGCCAGAGCGGCCGGCCCAACTCATCTACCAAGGAGCGTTGTTCATGGGCAAGCACAACAGCGACACCAACGGCCCCACCACGTCCGGCGAGACTGTCATCCACTCCAGCCACACGACCACCGACGCCAGCGGGCGCACCCACACGGAGACCCACACGGTCGTCCAGGGCCCCGGCAGCATCGTGGTCAACGGCGACAACCACGGCGGCATCCAGCAGAGCTTCTGATCTCTGCCCGCCACGCCCGTCTGGCACGGCCAGGGCCACCTACGGCCAAGGCACCCAGTACTCCCGCAGCATCGTCCCGGCGTTCTGCCGTGAAGGGCGCCGGATCGAATCCGGCCCGGGGCACTCTCCCTTGCCGCGCTGCGGCTCGGGTTCTTCCGGAGCAGTCGTCGTCTCACCAACACGCCTGCGGCTGCTCCGGCTCCCGTCCCTCCCATGTCAGGAGCTTTCATGCGTGCGTACATCGGCCGTCAACAGGCCGTCTCTGCCGAGGACTTCGCGGAACTGGCGCTCGGTACCCCGGTTGAGCTGTGGCTCGGGGTGGAGGGCGAACCCAGCGAGGAATGCCCGCCCTGCAAGAACCGTGCCGAGGGCGACAGGCTGTGCGCGGTCTGCGCAGAGCGTGCGGCCCGTCTGGACGCGGCGCGCGACATCCTTGCCGACAACCCGGACCTTCCCGACGACCTGCTCCGCATGGCTGCTGAGGTCATCGAGGAGCACCCGGACCTGTTCGACGTCATCCCGCTCAGCCGTCCCGCCCGGCGTCGCCGCTCGGCACACAAGGGGGTTGCGGCATGACCACCACGGCTCTTACCCCCAAGGCGCCCCCGTCCGGGGTGCCGCCGCTGACCCGTCCGGAAATGGGGCTCGCCGGATTCGGCGCGCTCGCTGCGGCCGGTGTAGGCGCGCTCGGTCTGATCGCCTCCTTCGACGCCGTGTCCGAGGCTGCGGCTCGTTGGGGGTTCGGTGAGCCGTGGATGTTGCCGGTCGGTATCGACGTTGCCATCCCGGTGTTCACCGTCGCCAACCTGTTGCTGATCCGCATGGATATGGCGCTGGCGTGGGTGCGGTTCGTGCCCTGGGTGCTCACCCTGGTCACCTGCGGGTTGAACGTCGCCGCCGGAAACTCCCTGTGGGCAAAGGTCGCGCACGGCACGATGCCCCTGCTGTGGGTGGTGTTCTCCGAGATCGGAGCGCACATCTACGCCGTCCGCATCGGCGCCGCCGTCGGCCGCCGTATGGAGAAGATCCGCTGGTCCCGCTGGCTGATGGCTCCGCTGTCGACGTTCGCGCTGTGGCGGCGCATGACGCTGTGGGAGGTCACCTCCTACAGCGTGGCGCTCACCTGCGAGCGGGAACGGCTGTTGGCCCGCGCTGACCTGCACGAGACGTACGGCTGGAAGTGGCGTTGGAAGACGCCACGGCGTGATCGCGTGATGCTGCGCATGGGCGAACTGGCCCCCGCCATCGAGCAGGAGACGCCCGCTGAGCCCCGGGTGGAGATTCCGCCGGCACCTCCGGCCGAGCCCAAGCGGCGCCCGCCCCGCCGCACTCCGGCCAAGGGCAAGGGCAAGGCTCAGCGCACCTTCGAGGACGCGCTGACCGAGGCCCGCAACGTCACCGTGGGCTGGACGGACGGGGAGCTGACCGCGGACCGTCTGCGCACCACGCTGCATGTCTCGCAGGCCAATGCCCGCAAGCTGCGCGACACCCTGAAGGGCGAGCGCGCCGACGGCCGTCCGCTGCACGCGGTGGACGCCCCGGAAGGCCAGGGGGGCCAGGAGCCCGCGGCTGAGGCCGCCTGATGCCCGCGGCATTCGGCAAGTGCTTCGACCCTTCCGGCAGCCGGTACGGCATCCCCACCTACCCGTGGCGCTACGCCCCCGACGGGCTCGCCACACGCCGCCAGCTCCGCGCCCGCGGCTTACGTCCGGGCGGTCAGTCGATCGCGGCTCAGGTGCTGCGCCCGCGCTACCGGCGCGGCCCGCTGGTCGCCTACCTCTACCGCATCGACCGTTCCAAACCCGTGCGGCCGATGACGCCGGGCAAGCGCGCCGCGCTCGCCAAGGCGATGCGCGCCCGCCGCACCTGCCCGAGCTGCCGCACCGACGCGGGCTACGTCATCCCCAGCTCGCTCGGCATGTGCGTGCCCTGCGCCTTCCCCGACACCCCCATCACCGTGCACGACACCCCGAGGAGTACCTGACCATGGGCAAGCCCAACACCCGCCGTCTCGACCGCGAGATTCAGCAGGCGACCCGAAAGCTCGACGCGGCCTGCAAGGGCGAGATGTGGCCGCTCACTGGTGCCGAGAAGCGGGCGGTGGTCCGGGCTCTGGCCGGTGGCTCGTACAAGGTCGTGCGAGGCAAGAGCACCAGCCGTGCTGACCGCAAGCTGGAGACGCTGTGGACCTCGGTCCAGACCCGACTGAAGTCGGAGCTCACCGCCTTGCAGACGGCGCGGCAGCGGCTCGTGAGCGAGGCCGCCTCCGCGAAGGCCGCCAAGAAGTCGTCCATCTGGTGGTGACAGCCCCCAAGGAGGAGTTCAGGCATGAGCCTGAAATGGATCAACCGTCTGTTCCGCGGCTTGGGTGGCTCGCTCGGTCAGCCGCTCCCGGTCGACTCAGCGCGGGTCGTCTCCCTGACCGGCAGCAGGTTCGGCGTTCACGGCGTGATCCCGGGGTCCCACGCCCGCTTCGAGGTCGGCCGACGCCGGGCATGGGGACACGACGTCTGCGTCTATCCGACCACCGGCCGCGACGGCACCCCGTTGACGGTCATCTACACCCGCGTCGCCTACGCCGACGACCCCGGCCTTGAAGTCCTTATCACGGTCTTCGAGTTCCCCGCGGGCAGCGCACTCCCGTCCGGCTTGTAAGCACACGGGCCCGGCCGCTCACCTCCTACAGCGACGGCCAGGCCCGCTCTCCCTCACACCCGAAAGTGGAAGGACCTTCAGTGAAGCACCCCGACGACGACAACGAACTCTTCAACCGGCTCGAAGCCGAGATGAACGCCGACTCCCGCCCCGACTCCGGGGGCGAGGTAGTCGACCTCGGCAAGGCGCGGTCGGCCCGCGCCGGGTCGGCCGACCCGAATGCCCGACCCGACGCCGACGCGGCGGCCGACTCCGACGCGGACCGGTCGGGTGCCGAGTCGGGCGACCCGACCGCGCGCGTGATGGTCGACCAGTCGGCCCCGACCGCGTCCGGTCCGGGCTACCTCGGTCGGCTGCTCGCCGCCAGGCGCCGCCCGGTCGTCCCTGTGTGGCTCAAGTCCGTAGCGGAGCTGAAGACTGCATCGGCGTGGGTGGCCCGGCACTACGCCCACTCGCTCGGCTACCACGCGCTGCGCTCCCCGGTCTACGCCGCCCGCCTCACCCTGCAAGCCCCGTCCGGGGCCGCGAAGTTCGTGGGTGGCACGATGCGGTGGGTGGCCGACCGTGAGGGCGAGCCGGTCCGGCTCGCCGCGGTCCGCCGCGAGGATGCTGCCGAGTACCTGAAGCTGTCGCGCCAGCGTGATGGTCGGGTCCGACTCCGGACCCTGGTGGCCGTGCTCGCGATGTTCATCGGGCTGGGCTCCGCGCTCGCCATCTATGTGCTTGCCCCCGACTGGCTTCAGGCTCTGTCGGTCGGTGCGGTCGTGCTGGCGCTCGGGTTCGCCGGCCGCAAGGCGGATGACCCGGTCATCCACCGGGCGGTGGAACTGCCCGCGGCGGTCAAGCTCACCTCGGACATCGTGCTGCGGGCGCTCGGCTCGCTCGGCATCCCCGCCATCAACCAGGCTCAGGGCAAGGGCCGTGACGGGTTCGAGTTCACCGCCCCGATCACCCGCGACGGCCCCGGCTGGCGCGCGGAGGGCAACCTGCCGTTCGGCGTGACAGTGACGGACATCATCGAGCGGCGCGAACGCCTCGCCTCGGGGCTGCGCCGCCCGCTGGGCTGTGTGTGGCCGGAGGGGGTGCCGAACGAGCACACCGGGCATCTGGTGCTGTGGGTCGGTGACCAGGACATGTCCCAGGCGAAGAAGCCGGTGTGGCCGCTGTTGAAGTCCGGTCGCACGGACCTGTTCAGGCCGGTCGCGTTCGGCACCGACCAGCGCGGACGCTGGGTCGAGATCACGCTCATGTACATCGCGGCCGTGATCGGCGCGATTCCGCGCATGGGCAAGACGTTCCTGCTCAGGCTGCTGCTGCTCATCGCCGCTCTGGACCCGCGCGCGGAGCTGCACACCTACGACCTGAAGGGCACCGGCGACCTGGACCCGGTCGGTAACGCCGTCTCGCACCGGCACCGGGCCGGGGACGAGGAGGAGGACATCGAGTACGCGGTGCGGGACCTGCGCGCGCTGCGCGAGGAACTGCGCCGCCGGGCGAAGATGATCCGCACCCTGCCGCGGGACATCTGCCCCGAGTCCAAGGTGACCTCCCAGCTTGCGGACATGAAGCAGTTGGGACTGCACCCGATCGTGGTTGGGGTGGATGAGTGCCAGGTCTGGTTCGAGCACGACAAGTACGGCAAGGAACTCGAAGAGATCTGCACCGACCTGGTCAAACGCGGTCCGGCCACCGGGATCGTGCTGCTGCTCGCCACCCAGCGCCCGGACGCGAAGGCACTGCCCACCGGCATCTCCGCGAACGCCTCGGCACGGTTCTGCCTGAAGGTCATGGGCCAGCTGGAGAACGACATGGTCCTCGGCACCTCCGCCTACAAGCGGGGCGTGCGGGCCACCATGTTCAGCTGGGGTGACAAGGGCATCCACTACTTCGTCGGCGAAGGCGCGGACGCCCGCATCGTCGGCTCCGTCTACGTGGACGCCCCGGCCGCCGAAGCCATCGGCGCCCGCGCCCGCAAGGCCCGCGAACTCGCCGGCACCCTCACCGGTCACGCGCTCGGGGAAGAGCCGGAGCAGGACGCGTCCAGCGCGTATGACCTGCTGCGCGACATCCTCGCCGTCGTCCCCGCCGACGAGCCCAAGGTGTGGTCCGAGACCGTCGTCGCCCGCCTCGCCGACCTGCGTGAGGACGTCTACGACGGATGGGACCCCGAGGGACTCGCCGCCGCGCTCAAGCCGCACGGCGTCTCCACCATCCAGGTCGGGCGCCGGGTCAACGGCAAGGTCGTCAACCGGCGCGGCATCGACCGCTCCCACATCACCGCCGCGATTGCGGAGCGTGACGGAAACCGGGACGCGGGCTGAGTATCCGGGGCCGCTAGCGCTAGCGGCACACCACGCTAACGTTAGCGGCCCCGCTAGCGCCCCAAACCCACTCTGATCAGGCCGCTAGCGGATAGCGGCCCATCTGCGGAATCCCTCAAAACCCGCCCCGGAGGGCCCTCCATGCCCCTGACCCTGCTCGCTATCACCCTGCTTCTCGGCGTAACGCTGTGTTACATGGCCGTGTGTGCGGCCTCGCCGTTCGGGACCTGCCGCAAGTGCTCCGGCTGGGGCTTTGCCATGAAGACCGACCGCAAGGGCCGCATGAAGCGGGGCAAGGACTGCCGCCGCTGCAAGGCGACCGGCAAGCGCATACGCGTCGGCCGCTGGCTCTACAACCGCTTCGCCCGCATCTACCGCGCCGGCACCAACACCCCCTGACCGAAAGGCTTCCCGATGATCCTCAGCATCTCCGCCGTGCTGCTGTTCGGCGCCGCCTCCGCACTCGCCGTCAAGACCGGCTCCGCCGGGGGCGGCGCCGCCCTGGTGCTGTTCCTGTTCGGCTTCTTCGCCGCCGGGACCGGCGCGTACGAGCCCATCCACAACCTCGTGCAGGCATCCGCCGACGCCCTGTCCGCGCTCGGCAACTGACGGGAGAGATCTCGTGAATGACGCCACCGTCGCCCGGCACTGGCTCGCCGCCGCACTGCCCAAAGCCGCGCCCGCCCTGGCCACCACGACCGTGCTCGCACTCGCCCGGATCTGGAACGCCAACGGCGCCGAACACTCCATCGGCAACGCCGTATTGATGACCGCACTGTCTCTCAGCGCCGCCGCTGCGGGCGTGGCCGCGGGCAACGCAACCGGGGACTCGGTCCTCGTCGGGACCGCGTTCGCCGCCTCCGGCGCCCTCGCCTTCGCCGGGGTCGCCGGATACTCCGACGGACTCTCGCTGCCCCTGCTGCTGTGGTCGCTCGCCACCGCTGGCGCCTACGGGCTCGCCGCCCGCTACTGGCGCACCGACCGCCGCGAACGCACCGCGCACGACCGGGATATGAGCGAGCGGCGCGAGGAGCACGCCCACATCGAACGCATCGAAACCCTCCGCGCCACCACCGAGATCGAGGTGGCCCGCACCGGCGCCGCCTACGCCGAACAACTCGCCCAGGCACTTGTCACCCGCGCCGCGCTGCCCGGCTTCGACCCCACCGCGCTGGAACGCGCCGGCCTTCCCGCACTGCCCGCCGTCGACACCAGCAAGGAGTACTGACCCATGTTCGAGATCCGCATCATCTGCGACCGGTCCGACACCGACCGCATCACGGACGCCCTGTCGCAGGCCTTCACCGTCGGCCGCGTAAGCCAGTACCCCACCCGCGGCGGCGAGCGGCTGCGCCTGTACGTCACGGCTGAACACCACAGCAACACCGGCCCGTGGCCCAGCCCGGAAGAGGCCTACGCGCTCGCCCCGAGCATCCTCAGCGAGATTGGATGGACCGGCGGGCAAGCCGCCAACCAGCCGTACGGCACCCCGAGGCCGCGTGACTACTGGCTCCGCAAAGCCGCGTTGCTGGACCGCATCGCCCTCCAGGAAGCCAGCGCCGACGCAGCCGAGGCGGCGACCTGGGAAGCAGAGCGGCTGATGAGCCTGGACGACGCCGGCGTCATCTGCGACCCGCGGCACTACGTCCGTCAGCAGTACGCCCACTGGATCAACAACCAGTAGCTACGCCCGGGGCGGGCGCCGTCTCACCACAAGCCCGCGCCCGCCCCGGCTCTCCCGTCCCTCCAAGAGAGCAGGAGACCTCCAGCATGACCCATCACCCCGCCGTGCCGTCGGACGGCGGCAACATCAGCCTGTGCACCGGCTCCGGTGCGCTGGACCTGGCCGTAGAAGCCGTCACCGGCCTGCCCACGACCCTGGTCGGCGAGAAGGACCCGGCCGCTTCCCGGCTGCTCGCCGACCGCATGCCCGGGACCCGCAACCTGGGCGACATCACGGCGGTCGACTGGCCGGCGCTGGCCGCCACGGTGCCGCGCCCGGCGGCACTCACCGCAGGCTTCCCATGCCAGAACATCTCCAACGCCGGACCTAGGGACGGGATCGCCGGTGACCGCTCCGGACTCTGGAAAACCATCGCCCGCGCCGTTCGCCATCTTCGACCCCGATACGTCTTCCTGGAAAACGTCGCCGCCCTCCGCAGCCGCGGACTCGACGTCGTCGCCGCCGACCTGGCCGCGATCGGGTACGACGCGCGGTGGATGTGCCTACGCGCTGGAGATCCCGAAGTCGGAGCCTGCCACCGCCGCGACCGCTGGTTCGCCGTCGCGTATCCCGCTGCTGAAGACCCCCACCTCCCAACTCGGACGCAACGGCGGACCCCAGCACCCGGACAAGCGCAAGGCCGGCGGGCACGGGCCCACGCTGGAGGACGAAGTGGTCTTCTTGCTGCCCCCGACCGGCGCCTGAGGCTGCTGCCCACCCCCGCCGCCTGCGACGGAACCGGCGGCCCCGGAACCTCCCCCAAGCGCCAGGGCGGAATGAACCTGCGCACCGCCGTCACCCTGCTGCCCACCCCCGCCGCGAGGGACTGGAAGTCCGGCGCCTCCAACCTGCTCGGGACCAACTCCCGTCCGCTGAACGAGGTGGTGGTCAACCTGCTGCCCACCCCGACCGCGAGCCGCTACGGCCGCAACCGGTCCGCATCGCAGGGTGCGAGCTCGCGCCCGTCCATCGAGTACCTGGCCCGCGACCTGGCCGACAGCCGTCAGTGGCTGGCCACCAACGGCACCGACTACGGACCCGCCATCCACCGCTGGGAAACCGTCCTGGGACGCCCCGCCCCGGAGCCGACCGAGCCGGGCACCAAGGGCAACCGCCGCCTGTCCCCGGCCTTCGTGGAATGGATGATGGGCGCCGATCCAGGCTGGGTGACCGGTACGGACCTGGGCCTGTCCCGCTCCGACCAGCTCAAAATCCTCGGCAACGGCGTGGTCATCCACCAAGCCGCGCTCGCCTACCGCACTCTGCTCACCGCCGACGCCCCTGAGGTCGTGGACCCCGCCCCCACCCAGCTCGCCCTGGACATCGCCTAAACACGCGCCCGAGGCGGGCGCCGTCTCACCACAAGCCCGCGCCCGCCCCGGTCCTCCCGTCCCTCCAAGAGAGCAGGAGACATCCAGCATGACCCATAACCCCCGTTCCGCGCTGCTCCGCGCGGCCCTGGATGCCGCCGAGCGCGGCTGGTCCGTCTTCCCGCTGCGTCCCGGCGACAAGCGGCCCGCCCTGCACGGTGAGGCCACCTGCACCTTCACAGGCGCGTGCGCGGCCGGTCACCTGAAGTGGGAGCAGCGTGCCACTCGCGAGCCCGAGCGCATCCGCACCGCCTGGTGGCACACGCCCTACAACGTCGGCATTGCCACCGGTCCGTCCCGGCTGCTCGTGGTCGACCTCGACATGCCCAAGTACAAGGGCAGTTCGGACGCGCCTTGCGGCGCGGCGACCTTCGCAGCGCTCTGCGAGCGCGCCGGACACGCCGTCCCTCACACCTACCGGGTGCGGACCGCGAGCGGCGGACAGCATCTGTACTTCACCGTCCCCGACGACGTCCGACTGTCCAACACCGCAGGAACCATCGGGAAGTTGGTCGACACCCGGGCGCGGGGCGGATACGTCGTCGCCGCCGGCAGCATCACCACCACCGGAACCTATGAGCCGCTGAGCGGCTCTGTGGCGGCCCCTCTGCCTCCGTGGCTGCTGACCATCCTGCGACCCGCCCCCAAGCCCGCACAGACCCCCACAGGGCCCGTTTCGGGTCAATCATGTCGATATGCGGATGTAGCGCTCACCAACGAAGCGTGGAACGTGGCCACCGCGGCGGACGGTACCCGCAACGCCACGCTGCTGCGCGCCGCACGCGCTCTGGGACGGCTGATCTCGTCCGGCGACCTCACCCGCACACAGGTTGAGCAGGCTCTTAGTAAGGCAGCGGCCGGTAACGCTTCTCAGCCGCAGCGCTACTACGACGACGTGATCCGTCGCGGCCTGGACTGGTCCATCGCTCACAACCCCGCCCGAGGCAGGACGCGATGACCAGCCCCTCCGCCTCTAAGAGCCTCACCCACACCCCGACCGGCCCGCGCGCCGCCGGACCGGCCGCACCCCAGACGGCCGAGGGCGAGCCGAAAGGCGCCGCCCGCAAGGGCGTCCGAACTGCTCTTCGCTCTGACCCGCAGCAGGGCGACGGACGGTACATCGTCGCCGTCCTGCACATCTGCGCACCCCTGTCCGGCGCGACCCCGACCGCCACGTCTAAGTGCCTGTGCGGCAGGGACCGCAGCGCCGTCGGTCGCAAGCGTGTGCTCGCCCTGATCGCCGACCACGAATCCCACCGCGATGCCTGCCCGCTCCCGAGCTCCCTGGAAGGGAGGGCCGCCGCATGACTGACGTGGAAAAACTCCCCCCGCCCGCCAACCCGTTGGCGGTTGCCCGCCGCCTGCTTCCCGACTGGCAGACCGAGGACGAACAGCTGGTGTGCCGACGCTGGCGCGGCTCATGGATGCGCTGGACCGGTACGTCATGGCGGGAGCTGGACGAAGCGCAGATGCGCGCAACCATGTACACCCGCCTGGAACACGCGGTCTACCTCGCCCCCGGCAAGGACGACCAGCCCGAAGAACGGGACTGGGCACCGACCAAGCAGAAAATCAGCAACCTGCTCGATGCCCTCGGCGCCATCACCCTGTTGCCCACGGACATCGACGCCCCGGCCTGGCTCGACACCAACGACGCGGCCAACGAGGACTGGGGGCCGATCGTCGCGTGTGACAACGGGCTGCTGCGCATCCGCGACCGCGCCTTACTCCCGCACGGCCCCAACTTCTTCAACCTCGTCTCCGTCCCCTTCGCCTACGACCCCGCCGCCACCGCCCCGACCTGGGAACGGTTCCTGGCCCAGATCTGGCCCAACGATCCCGCCGCCATCCGTGCAGTTCAGGAGTGGTTCGGCTACGTCCTGTCCGGCCGCACCGACCAACAGAAGATCCTGCTCATGGTCGGCCCGTCCCGCTCCGGCAAGGGCACCATCGCCCGCGTCCTCAAAGAGCTGGTCGGCAAGGAGAACCTCGCCGGACCGACCCTGGCCGGTCTGGGCACGAACTTCGGACTGGCCACCCTGGTCGGCAAACCACTCGCGGTCATCTCGGACGCCCGTCTGTCCGGCAACGACAACAGCCAAGTCGTGGAACGGCTGTTGACGATCTCCGGTGAGGACACCATCGACATCGACCGCAAGTACCGCGAGGCATGGACAGGGCGGCTCCCCACCCGGCTGATGCTCCTGTCCAACGAACTCCCGCACTTCGGCGACGCATCCGGCGTCATCGCCCGCCGATTCGTCGTGCTGAACATGACGGTCTCGTGGCTCGGCAAGGAAGACACCAGCCTCACCGACCGCCTCGCCGCAGAAATGCCCGGCATCCTCAACTGGGCCCTGGAAGGGCTCGCCCGGCTGGAGTCCACGGGCCGGATCACCGAACCGAGTTCCAGCCGTGAAGCGGTCACGACCATGCAGGACACCGCCTCACCGACATCCGCGTTCGTCCGCGAACGATGCGCCACCGGCCCCACATGCAGCGTCCCCGTGGACGACCTGTGGGCCGTCTGGCGGGAGTGGGCCGAGGACAACAACGTGCGGTCCGGAACGAAACAGGTCTTCGGCCGCAACCTCCTGTCCGTCGTCCCCCAGCTGAACCGCAGTCGACCCCGCGCTCCATCGGGCGAGCGGCTCGCCGTCTACAACGGCATCGCCCTCAGCGGTTGAGTCCGCATTCCCCAGGGTCGCGGCCCATCGCGACCCACTACGCCTGACCTGCGGCTTCCCCCAAGCCTGATCTCAGTCCATCGCGGCCCACCGCCCTTTATGGGGGGGGGGCCGGGAGGTGATAGGTT
>NZ_JBHYJA010000009.1:169284-252989 GCF_042740355.1 Streptomyces sp. NPDC059010 | reverse complement strand
CCCGCCCGCCCCCCGGGGGCGGCCCCCTCTCGCCCCCGGTGGGGGCCCGCCCCCCACACCCCCCTTCGGCCTGAACGGCCTCGTCCTCAAACGCCGGACGGGCTGACGGAGCCGACCCAGCTATCAAAGGAGCCGCCCATGCACCTCGACCTCTCCCACGACGGCCCCTGCGCCGTCAGCGCCGACGCCCATCGCCCCGACGGGTCGCGCCGGGCCCTGCGCATCGGCCTCGGAGGGCCGGTCGGTTCCGGTAAGACGGCCACCGTCGCGGCGCTCTGCCGGGCCCTGCGCGACGAACTGTCCCTGGCCGTCGTCACCAACGACATCTACACCCGCGAGGACGCAGAGTTCCTGCTGCGGGAGGCCGTGCTGCCGCCCGAGCGGATCACCGCCGTGGAGACGGGGGCCTGTCCGCACACCGCGATCCGGGACGACATCTCCGCGAACCTTGAGGCCGTGGAGGATCTGGAGGACGAGGTCGGGCCGCTCGACCTCATCCTCGTCGAGTCGGGTGGGGACAATCTCACCGCCACCTTCTCCAAGGGGCTCGTGGACGCGCAGGTCTTCGTGATCGACGTGGCCGGCGGGGACGACATTCCCCGCAAGGGCGGCCCCGGCGTCACCACCGCCGACCTGCTCGTCGTCAACAAGACCGACCTCGCGCCGTACGTCGGCTCCGACCTGGCGCGGATGGCGGCGGACGCCAAGGCCCAGCGGGCCGAGCTGCCGGTCGTCTTCCAGTCGCTGCGGAGCGAGCCCGGCGTGCGGGACGTCGCCGGCTGGGTGCGGGCGCAGCTCGTGGCGTGGACGGCATGACCACCGTGGCCGGTGGCGTGCGGGCACTCGCGCGGATCGTCGCCCGGGACGACGGGCGGGGCGGTACGTCGCTGCCCGTGCTCGACGGCCAGGGGCCGCTGGCGCTGCGGCGGACCCGGGGGAGCGGGGCCGAGGCGCGGGTCGTGCTCGTCGGTGCGATGAGCGGGCCGCTCGGCAGGGACCACTTCACCGTCGAGGCCGACGTGGAGCCCGGTGCCCGGCTGCGCGTCGGGTCGGCCGCGGCCACGATCGCGTTGCCGGGACAGGGCAAGGGCGAGGCCCGGTACGAGGTGCGGCTGTCCGTGGCCGACGGGGGTGAACTGCACTGGCTGCCCGAGCAGTTGATCTCCGCCCGGGGAAGCGATCTGCACGTCACCACCCGCGTCGACGTGGGCGCGGCCGGGCGGCTCGTGCTGCGTGAGGAACAGGTGCTCGGACGGGCGGGGGAGGAGCCCGGGCGGCTCGGCAGCCGGATCCGGGTGGCTGTCGCGGGGCGGGTCGTGCTCGATCAGGAACTGTCCTTCGGGCCCGGTGCGCCGGGTGGCTGGGACGGGCCCGCCGGGCTCGGTGGGTGTCGCGCCGTAGGCCAACTCGTTGTCGTACGGCCGGAGTTCGCTCAGGATCCGGTGCCGGCCCGGGTGCTGGGGGAGGGTGCCGCGGTGATGCCGCTTGCCGGGCCCGCCGCCCTGGTCAGTGCCGTGGCGGCGGACGCGCTGCGGCTGCGCGGACTGCTCGACGAGGCGCTCGACTCCCTCGGCGGCTGAGAGCCCGTGAAGGCTCTGAGGGCGGCTGCCGCCCCCGGTCGTCGTCAGTACCGCGTCAACTGATGGGCAGACGGGGGAACTTGCGGTCCTTCTCCGCCTTGGCGGCGGCCTCCTCGGCCTTGGCGACGGCCGCGTACTGGTCGACGTACTCCTGCTCGGACAGCGAGAGGATCGCGTACATGATCTCGTCGGTGATCGCGCGCAGGATCGCCTTCTCGTTCTCCATGCCGGCGTAGCGGGAGAAGTCGAGGGGCTTGCCGAAGCGGATCGTCACCGGGTGGACGTTCGGGATGACCTTGCCCGGTGGCTGTGCCTCGAAGGTGCCGATCATCGCGCAGGGGATGACCGGGACCTGCGCCCTGAGGGCCATCACCGCGACACCGACCTTGCCCTTGTAGAGGCGGCCGTCGTGCGAGCGGGTGCCCTCCGGGTAGATGCCGAGGAGTTCGTCCTTGCCCAGGACGCCGAGGCCCTCGCGGATCGCGGCCTGGCCCGCCTCCTTGCCGGTGCGGTCGACCGGGATCTGGCCGGCGCTGCGGAAGAAGGCCGCGGTCAGCCGGCCTCTGATGCCGGGGCCGGTGAAGTACTCCTTCTTCGCGAGGAAGGTGATGCGCCGCTTGAGTATCGCCGGCATCAGGAAGTGGTCCGAGAACGACAGGTGGTTGCCGGCGACGATGGCCGCGCCCGTGGCCGGTACATGCTCAAGGCCTTCTATGCGCGGTCGGAAGACCAGTCTCAGCAGAGGTCCCAACAACACGTATTTCAGGACGTAATAGAACAAAGGGGGCGCTCCTCACTCGGGGGGTCAGTTCGGGCCGCCGCGTTCTGGCAGGTCAACCAGCGTTCCGTGGGGGTGTCAGTGTAGGCGCAGGGTTGACGGGCCGGAACCGGGCCGGGTCGGACTGATGCCGACCAATGGCGATTTTCCTGACCGGATGTCAGGGAGCCGGTGGGCGGCGTCGTTTGCGGGTGGGGAGGACCGCCGGACCAGCCTGGTGTCCCGGGTCGGTGCGCGGCAACCGGAGGGCGAGGTTTGGCGCGATCGCGGTCACCGGGTGGCAGGCGCCCCCTCCTTGCGGTGGGCCGCCGCGTCTGCTCGTCCATCACAGCCGCACGATGATCAGCGCCGTGTCGTCGGTCGCACCGCCGTGCGGCAGCAGCTCCAGCAGGACGGCGTCGGCGAGGGTCTCGGGGTCCGCCGTGCGATGGCGGACGAGGGCGTCCGCGAGCCGGCCCAGACCGGTGTCGATGTCCTCGCGGCGACGTTCCACCAGGCCGTCCGTGTACAGCGCGAGCGTGGCGCCGTCGGTATAGGTGGTGACGGCCTCCGGTCGCCCGATCGGGTCGGGGCGGGCGTCCAGCGGCGGGTCGGTGGCCTGGTCGAGGAACTCCACGCTGCCGTCGGCGTGCACCAGCACCGGCGGTGGATGGCCCGCGCTGCTGTAGGCGATGGTGCGCTCGTCGAAGTCGATGAAGGTGGTGACCGCGGTGGCCGATTCCGCGCCGTCGACCACATGGGCGTACCGCCCCAGGACGTCCAGCGCCTGGGCCGGGCCGTCGGCCACCCGCGAGGAGGCGCTCAGCGCGCTGCGCAGCTGGCCCATGACCCCGGCCGCCGCAAGGCCGTGGCCGACCACGTCGCCCACGGACACTCCGAGACGGTTGCCGCCCACCAGGTCGACCAGGTCGTACCAGTCGCCGCACACGTTCAGCGCGCCGACCGCGGGCCGGTAGCGCACCGCCGCACGGTGGTTGCCCACCTGTCGCCGGGCGGGCAGCATCGCCTCCTGCAGGGCGAGGGCCACCTCGCGTTCACGGGCGTGGGCCTGCCGCAGCCGGTCGTTGAGCTCCTGCAGCTCGCGGGCGCGTGTGTACAGCTCGGCCTCCAGCACCCGTGCCCGGCTGTTTCCGCCCGCGCCGCCCCGCAGATGGATGAGTTCGGTGACCTCCTCCACCCGGTGCAGCACGAACTCCACCTTCCCGTCGGGGCCGTGGACGGGCGCGTTGATCGGGCTCCAGTAGCGCTCCTCCCAGTGCCCGGGGCGCAGGGGGTCCTCGACGTCGTAGCGCTGCAGGGCCATGGTGTCGCGCTCGCCGGAGGCCACCACGCGCAACATCGACGCCCGTACGTCGCGCATGCCGGTCGCCGCCGGGTCGTTGGGGTTCTCGGGGAATACATCGAAGATGTACCGGCCCACCAGCTCCTCGCGGCTGCGCCCGGACAGCCGCTGGAAGTCCTCGTTGGCGTCGGCGTAGACCAGCTCCGCGGTCAGCAGCGCGACCATTCCGGGCAGGGCCTGGAAGACTGCCTCGTAGTCGATCGCCGTCTCTTTCATGGCTCCCGCCTCACCACCGGGATTTCAATAGTTTCCCACGCCATATGACGTATATACCGATGTACTGCATCTGCGCTGATACGGCATCCGCGTCGCCGGGGCCGGTCAGGGCGACGGATCCGTCAGGGACTGCTCGGCCCAGATGATCTTCCCCTCGGGGACGAAGCGGGTGCCCCACTGCTGGGTGAACTGCGAGACCAGCAGCAGCCCGCGCCCGCCCTCGTCGGTGGTCCGCGGATGGCGCAGGTGCGGGGCGGTGGCGCCGCCGTCGTAGACCTCGCAGAAGAGCGCGCGCTCCCTGATCAGACGGAGCCGGATGGGCCCGGCGGCGTACCGGATGGCGTTGGTGACCAGCTCGCTGACCACCAGTTCCGTGGTGAACGCCAGCTCCTCCAGCCCCCACTCCGACAGCTGCCGGGTGGCCGTCTTGCGGGCGTCGGCGACGGCTGCCGGGTCGGCGGGCAGATCCCAGTCGGCGACCTGCTCGGCGCCCAGCAGACGGGTGCGGGCCATCAGCAGGGCCACGTCGTCGTACGGGCGGTCCGGGACCAGGGCGTCCACGACGGTCCGGCAGTGCAGGTCGAGCGAGTCCGCGCCCCGCTCCAGGGCCTGCCGCAGCCGCCCCCGGTCGGCGTCCACGGCCCAGTCCTCCCCGGCGGCCAGCAGCCCGTCGGTGTGCAGGGCGAGGGTGCTGCCCGACGCCAGGGCCAGCTCCACCGACTCGAAGGGGGGACCGCCCACGCCGAGCGGCGGGCCCTGCGGCAGGTCGACGAAGGTGACGGAGCCGTCGGGCATGACCACGGCCGGCGCCGGATGGCCCGCCGCCGCCATCGTGCACGCCCCGTCCACCGGGTCGTAGACGACGTACACGCACCCCGACCCCACGCCCAGCGCGCCGTCGGCCTCCTCCCCGCCCAGGTCGACGCCCTCCTCGCGCGCCGACCGGGCGACCAGGTCGTCGAGATGGGCCAGCACCTCGTCCGGCGGCAGATCCAGCGCGGCGAGCGTCCGTACGGCCGTCCGCAGCCGCCCCATCGCCGCGGCGGCGTCGATGCCGTGCCCGGGCACCTCGCCGACCACCAGGGCGACGCGGGCGCCGGACAGCGGGATGACGTCGTACCAGTCGCCGCCGAGGCCGGTCAGCTCGTCGGCCGGCCGGTAGCAGGCGGACACCTCGACCGCGTCCTGCTCGGGCAGCCGGTGCGGCAGCAGGCTGCGCTGCAGGACCAGCGCGGCGTCGCGCTCGCGGGTGTAGCGCCGGGCGTTGTCGACACAGACGGCGGCGCGTGAGACGAGGTCCTCCGCCAGGTTCAGGTCGTCCTCCTCGAAGGGCTCCTGACGGTGGCGCCGGAAGAAGGTGGTGACGCCCAGCGTGACGCCCCGCGCGCGGATCGGCACGATCATCACGCTGTGCAGACCCAGTTCGAGGAAGATGGCGGCCTGTCCGCCGCGCGCGTGCTTGGCCCATGCCTCGCCGAGCGGATCGAGCTTCTCCTCGCGCCAGGACGTGCCCGTGCGCAGACAGCGGATCGGGGGCGACTCCGCCGGATAGGTGACCACTGCACCGATGTCCACGACGGTGAGCGGGACGCTTCCGTTGACCGACCGGTACCCCGCCCGCCGCACCGGCACCGGCTCCGTGTCGCCCAGCGGCCCGGGCGCCGGCTCACCGCCCCGCAGCACCGACTCCAGCAGGTCCACGGTGACGAGGTCGGCGAGTCCCGGTACGGCGACGTCCGCCAGCTCCTGGGCGGTGCGGGTGATGTCGAGGGTGCGGCCGATGCGCTCGCCGGCCCGGTCGAGCAGGGCCAGCCGCTGCCGGGCGCGGTGCCGGTCGGTGATGTCCTCCACCGTGTAGTACACGCCGGTGGGGTTGCCGTGGCCGTCGTCGAGGCGGGTGAACGACATCATGTGCGCGGTCTCGCGCAGCGGGGCGGAGCGGGCGCGGCCGACATGTTCGTAGCCGACGATCGGGTCGCCGGTCGCCAGCACCTGGCGCATCTGCGTCTCGATGGACTCGGCGTCCAGGCCGGGCTGGATGTCCGCGAGGCGCAGACCGAGCCGGTGGGGCGGGGGGCCGCCGCCGAACTGGGCGAGGGAGGGATTGGACCACACAAAGCGCAGGTTCGTGTCGACGATGGCTATGCCCACCGGAGAACGGGCGACCATCTGCTCCAGGGTGTCGCGGCTCATGTCCCAGCCATGGGCCTCACCGAGCTCGGACAGCAGCACGAGCCACTGAGCGGGGCCCCGCTCGTCGAGGGCCGAGGTGATCCGCACCATCAGCCTGACGGGGGCGCCGTCCCGGTGCCGGGCGGTGAGCAGCCCCGCCCAGCCGCCCTCCTTGCGGCACCGCTCCATCAGCTCCGGAACCCGCCTGGCGTCCTCGGCACCGAGCAGCTCCCCGGCGTACCGCCCCACCACCTCGGAGGACGTGTACGCAAGCAGCCGCTGCGCGTCCCTGGTCCACCCCGTCACCAGACCCTGGGCGTCGAGCAGCAGAGGCGCGGCGTCCGCCACGTCGAACCCCTGCCGGGCAACGCCCTGCTCCTCGTGTGTGCCCACGGCCGACCTCTCTGTCGCTGAGAGCGGTCTACCACCTCTTGTCCCCATCTTCACCCTTCCGGTCAACGCCGCCTCTTTGCGGGGGCCGGGTGGGGGCGGGGAGTGGGGGCGGGAGCGCAGGGGAGTGCAGGTGGTGGGGGAGGGCGGGGGTGCGGGGGAGTGCACGTCGTGGGGCGCCTCCGCTCCCGGCCGGCCGTGGACGAGTCCCGTCTCCGGCCGGCCGGGACCACCGCGTTACCGCAGAACCCGCTCCAGCGCCCCCAGCGCCCCCTGCAGCTCCTCCGTGGTGATCGTCAGCGGTGGGGCCAGCCGGATCGTGGAGCCGTGGGTGTCCTTGACCAGGACCCCTTCTCGCATCAGGCGCTCGCTGATCTCGCGGCCCGTGCCCACCGCGGGGTCGATGTCGACGCCCGCCCACAGGCCCCGTGCGCGGAAGCCGACGACACCCTTGCCGAGGAGGGCCGCCAGACCGCCCCGCAGGACGACGCCCAGCTCGGCGGCGCGGCGCTGGAACTCGCCCGTCTCCAGGAGCTCGACCACGGCCGTGCCGACCGCCGCGGCCAGCGGGTTCCCGCCGAAGGTCGAGCCGTGCTCGCCCGGCCGCAGCACCCCGAGCACCTCGCGGCTGCCCACCACCGCGGACACCGGGACGATGCCGCCGCCCAGCGCCTTGCCCAGCAGCAGGACGTCCGGGACGACCCCCTCGTGCTCGACGGCGAGCGTCCGGCCCGTACGGCCGAGGCCCGACTGGATCTCGTCCGCGATGAACAGGCAGCCCTTGCGGCGGGTCAGTTCGCGTACGCCGGCCAGATAGCCGTCGTCCGGGATGACGACACCCGCCTCGCCCTGGATCGGCTCCAGCAGCACCGCCGCCGTCGTCTCGTCGACCGCCGCCTCCAGCGCCGCGAGGTCGTTGTACGGCACGATCCGGAAGCCCGGGGTGAAGGGGCCGAAGCCCTGCCGTGCCGTCTCGTCCGTGGAGAACGACACGATCGTCGTCGTACGGCCGTGGAAGTTCTCCGCGGCGACCACGATCGTCGCCCGGTCCGCCGGAACGCCCTTGACCTCGTACGCCCACTTGCGGGCCACCTTGATGCCGGACTCGACGGCCTCGGCGCCCGTGTTCATCGGCAGCACCATGTCCAGGCCCGTCAGTGCCGCCAGCCGCTCGGCGAACTCGGCGAGACGGTCGTTGTGGAAGGCCCGGGAGGTCAGGGTCAGCAGGTCCAGCTGCCGGTGCGCCGCCTCGATCAGCGCCGGATGGCGGTGGCCGAAGTTCAGTGCCGAGTAACCGGCCAGCATGTCCAGATGGCGGCGGCCCTCCACGTCCTCCACCCAGGTGCCCTCGGCACGGGCGACGACCACGGGCAGCGGGTGGTAGTTGTGCGCCAGGACCGGCTCCTCGGCGCGGATCAGGTCGGCGGACGAGCGGGTGGTGACGGGAGCGGTCATCAGCGGATCTCCTGGGTGCAGCACTTGATGCCGCCGCCGGCCTTGCGGAACTCCGACAGGTCGACGGGGACGGGGACATAGCCGCGGTCGGCGAGAGTGGAGGCGAGGGCCTCGGCCTGGGGTGCGATGAAGACGTTGCGTCCGTCGGACACGGAGTTCAGACCGAACGCCATCGCGTCCTCCCGGGTGGCGTGCACCGCGTGCGGGTACAGCCGCGCGAGCACCTCACGGCTGCCCGGCGAGAACGCCTCCGGGTAGTACGCGATGTTGTCGTCGTCGAGCACGAACAGCGCCGTGTCCAGGTGGTAGAAGCGCGGATCCACCAGCGTCAGGCTGATCACCGGGTGGCCGAAGAACTCCTGCACCTCGCGATGCGCCTCGCGGGTCGTACGGAACCCGGTGCCGGCCAGTACGTAGCGGCCGGTCCACACCAGATCGCCCTCGCCCTCGCACACGGCCTCGGGGCGGTACACGGCGTAGCCCGCCGTCTTGAACCAGGTGTCGTAGTGCGTGGACTCGGGCCGCCGCTCCGGCGCGTGGAAGAGCGAGCCGAAGACCCGGCCGTCCACGACGACCGCCGAGTTCGCCGCGAAGACCATGTCCGGCAGACCGGGCGCGGCCTCCACGACGTCGACGGTGTGGCCGTGTGCCCGGTACGCGCTGATCAGCGCCTGCCACTGGTTCTGGGCCAGGTCGACGTCGACGGGGGAGTCGGGATGCATCCAGGGGTTGATCGCGTACTGCACGGCGAAGTGTCTGGGTTCGCAGACGAGGTACCGCCGCCGTCGCGGCACACGGGAGTCGGACACAGAGGGGTTCCTCCGCTTCCTGAGAAGTGTCGACTGAGGGTTGACACCAAGGTAGGAAGCGCCGAATACGAGCGACAAGGAACAAATATTGCGTGTCCACGCAGGAATGCTGCGAAATTTCCTGGATTCACGCAGCCTTCCTGCGCGCCGCGGATGTTTACTCCGGTGCCGGCTGGCTGGCGCCCGCCTCGGGGCTCTCCGGGAGCAGATGGGACAGCACCATCACGCTGATCGTCTTGCGGATGAACGGCTCGACGCGGATCCGCTCCAGCACCTCCTCGAAGTGGTCCACGTCCCGCGCCCGCACATGCAGCAACGCGTCCGCACCCCCGGTCACCGTCATCGCCGCGGTGATCTCCGGATGGTTGCGGACCACCTCCGCGAGCCGCCGCGGCGGCGCCGCGCCCTCGCAGTACACCTCGACGTACGCCTCGGTACGCCAGCCCAGCGCCGACGGCTTGACCGTGGCCGTGAACCCGGTGATCACCCCCGTGTCCCGCAGCCGGTCCACCCGGCGCTTCACCGCCGTCGAGGACAGCCCGACCGCCGCGCCGATCTCGGCGAAACTCGTCCTGGCGTTCGCCATCAGCGCGGTGATGATCTTCCGGTCGAGGTCGTCGAACGGCGCGGTCCTGCTGTCCATGGCGGCACTTTATCCAGCGGGAACGCCCACGTATCCAGCAGGAACGTCCACACGCAGGCACGTGTGCAGGCGTACGAATTACTCCTAGACTCCGGATTCATGCTGCGTGCCCTGGCTGTCGACGACGAACGCCCTTCGCTGGAGGAGCTCCTCTACCTCCTCAACGCCGATCCCCGGATCGGCACCGCGGAGGGCGCCGGCGACGCGACCGAGGCGCTGCGCCGGATCAACCGCGCCCTGGAGTCGGGGCCGGGCGGCGCCGAGGCGATCGACGTCGTCTTCCTCGACATCAACATGCCCGGCCTGGACGGCCTGGACCTGGCCCGGCTGCTCACCGGCTTCGCCAACCCGCCGCTCGTCGTGTTCGTCACCGCCCACGAGGACTTCGCCGTCCAGGCCTTCGACCTCAAGGCCGTCGACTACGTCCTCAAGCCGGTCCGCAAGGAACGCCTGGCGGAGGCCGTCCGCCGGGCCGCCGAACTCCGGGACACCGCCGCCCCCCGCATCCCCGTCAGCGAACCCGACCCCGACCACATACCCGTCGAGCTCGGCGGCGTGACCCGCTTCGTCGCCGTCGACGACATCACCCATGTCGAGGCCCAGGGCGACTACGCCCGACTGCACACCGACCGGGGCAGCCACCTCGTCCGGATCCCCCTGTCCACCCTGGAGGAGCGCTGGCGCTCGCGCGGCTTCGTCCGCATCCACCGCCGCCACCTCGTCGCGCTGCGCCACATCGGCGAACTCCGGCTCGACGCGGGCACCGTCAGCGTCATGGTCGGCACCGAGGAACTCCAGGTCAGCCGCCGGCACACCCGCGAGCTGCGGGACCTGCTCATGAGGAGGCCGTGACGATGCCCAGCAACCCCGCCGACCGCCGCGTCGTCGTCACCGGCCCGCCCCGGCAGGCCCGCCCCGTCTCCGGCTACTACCGCCCGCGCACCGAGATCGACGAGCAGACCACCCTCGGCCACACCTACGTCCGCTCCCTGATGCGCACCCAACTGCGCACCGGACTGGCCGTGTTCGCCGTCCTCGGCCTGCTCGTCGGACCCCTGCCCCTGCTGTTCGCCGCGATGCCCCACGCCCGCCACCTGGAATGGGCGGTCCTCGGCTTCGGCCTGTACGCCCCGCTCGTCCTGCTGGCCCGCTGGTTCGTGCGCCGCGCCGAGCGCAACGAACGCGACTTCGTACGGCTCGTCGAGGACCGCTGAGCCGAGAGGCCGACCCGAGGAACCGACGCGAGAAGCCGACCCGAGATACCGAGACCAGGAACCGAGACCCAGGAACCGATGCGGCCGTGAACTCCAGCTACGCCGTCCCCGCCGTGGCCCTCGTCGTCCTGGCCACCGTCCTCGTCGGCGCCTTCGGCCTGCGCATCTCCCGCACCACCTCCGACTTCTACGTCGCCTCCCGCACCGTCGGCCCCCGCCTCAACGCGGCCGCGATCAGCGGCGAGTACCTCTCCGCCGCCTCCTTCCTCGGCATCGCGGGCCTGGTCCTCGTCCAGGGCCCCGACATGCTCTGGTACCCGGTCGGCTACACCGCCGGATACCTGGTCCTGCTGCTGTTCGTCGCCGCCCCGCTGCGCCGCTCCGGCGCCTACACCCTCCCCGACTTCGCCGAGGCCCGCCTGTCCTCGCAGGCCGTGCGCCGACTCGCCGGCGCCTTCGTCGTCGGCACCGGCTGGCTGTATCTGCTGCCCCAACTCCAGGGCGCCGGGCTGACGCTGACCGTGCTGACGGGCGCGCCCGACTCGCTCGGCGGACTGATCGTCGCCGTCGTGGTGGTCGCCATCGTCGCCGCCGGCGGCATGCGCAGCATCACCTTCGTCCAGGCCTTCCAGTACTGGCTCAAGCTCACCGCCCTGCTGGTCCCCGCCCTCTTCCTGATCCTCGCCTGGCAGGGCGACGGCGCCCCCCGCCGAGCCTTCGACGAACCGGCGACCTTCCGCGAACGGAGCGTGGTCCGCGTCCAGGACACCCTCGACCTGAGGCTCGAACGCCCGCTCACCGTCACCGTGAACGGCACGATCGACGGCCGCGTCCACGAGGACCAGCGGCTCCGGCTCCCGGCCGGCACCCACCGCATCGACGGCGGCACCCGCCTCACCTTCCCGCGAGGCGCCGAGGTCCCCGAACCCGACCACCGCGCGGGCGGCGGCCTGTCACCCTCGCAGGCCGAGAGCCGGGGCGAACGCCCGCTGTACGCCACATACGGACTGATCCTCGCCACCTTCCTCGGCACCATGGGGCTGCCGCACGTCGTGGTCCGCTTCTACACCAGCCCGCACGGCGTCGCCGCCCGCCGCACCACCGTCGCCGTGCTAGGCCTGATCGGCGCCTTCTACCTGCTGCCCCCGGTCTACGGCGCCCTCGGCCGCCTCTACGCCCCCGAACTCACCCTCACCGGCGACGCGGACGCCGCCGCACTCCTGCTGCCCGACCGCATGATCGGCGGCCTCGGCGGCGACCTGCTCGGCGCGCTGGTCGCGGGCGGCGCCTTCGCCGCGTTCCTGTCCACGGCGTCGGGACTGACCATGGCCGTCGCGGGCGTCCTCACCCAGGACGTCCTGCCGTCGCGCGGCGTACGGCACTTCCGGCTCGGCACGGTCCTCGCCATGGCCGTCCCGCTCGCCGCGAGCGCCCTGGTCGGCGGGCTGCCGGTCGCCGACGCGGTGGGCCTGGCCTTCGCCGTGTCGGCGTCCTCCTTCTGCCCGCTGCTCGTCCTCGGCATCTGGTGGCGCCGGCTGACCCCGCCCGGCGCGGCCGCCGGGATGCTGGTGGGCGGCGGCTCCGCGCTGCTCGCCGTGGCGGCGACGATGGCGGGCTTCCCGGGCTCCGGTGCGCTGCACGCACTGCTGGCCTGGCCCGCGCTCTGGTCGGTGCCGCTGGGCTTCTTCACGATGATCCTGGTGTCCCTGGCCACTCCGGGCCGGGTGCCGCCCGGGACGGCGGCGATCCTGGCCCGCTTCCATCTGCCGGAGGAACTGCGGGCGGAGGTCAAGGCATGAGCCACCTCGTCCTCGGCATGAGACATCTCGGCGCCGGACGGCGTGAGGCGGTGACGGCGGCATGAGCGGATTCATCGCGGGCCTGTGCGTGGCGATCCTCCCGCTGCTCGCCGCCGGGTTCTGGCTCGGCCGGCGCACCGCCCGCCCCCAGAGCCTCGGCGGCCTCGGCACACCGGTCGAGCACGCCACCTTCGAGACCCTGCACACCGCGTCCCTCGCCGCACCCCCGCTGCGGGCCGGCCTCACCGAGGAGACCGCCCGCAGGTCGGCCCGCCGGCTCCGCTCACTCCTCGGCACGGACGCGCTGTGCCTGACCGACCAGAAGGAGGTCCTGGTCTGGGACGGGGTGGGCGGTCATCACCGTACGGAGATCATGGAACTCCTCGCCGGCCCGCTGGAGTCGGGGCGCGGCGAGGCCTTCCCGCTCACCTGCGGCGCCCCCGACTGTCCGGTGCGCTGGGCGGTCGTCGCCCCGCTCACCGTCGACGACCGCGTCCACGGCGCCCTCGTCGCCTGCGCACCCCGCGAGTCGGCCGTGCTCGTCCGCGCGGCCGGCGAGGTGGCCCGCTGGGTCTCCGTCCAGCTGGAACTGGCCGACCTCGACCAGTCCCGCACCCGCCTGATCGAGGCCGAGATCAAGGCACTGCGGGCGCAGATCTCCCCGCACTTCATCTTCAACTCGCTGGCGGTGATCGCCTCGTTCGTCCGCACCGACCCGGAGCGCGCCCGCGAACTCCTCCTGGAATTCGCCGACTTCACCCGCTACTCCTTCCGCAGACACGGCGACTTCACCACCCTCGCCGACGAACTCCACGCCATCGACCACTACTTGGCGCTGGTCCGGGCACGCTTCGGCGACCGCCTCTCCGTCACCCTGCAGATCGCCCCCGAGGTGCTGCCGGTCGCCCTGCCCTTCCTGTGCCTCCAGCCGCTGGTGGAGAACGCCGTCAAGCACGGTCTGGAGGGCAAGGCGGGGTCCGCCGCGGGCAAGAGCCACATCAGCATCACCGCACAGGACGCCGGTGCCGAGGCCCTCGTGGTCATCGAGGACGACGGCGCCGGAATGGACCCCGACCTGCTGCGCCGCATCCTCGCCGGCGAGGCCAGTCCGTCCGGCGGCATCGGGCTGTCCAACGTGGACGACCGGCTCCGGCAGGTCTACGGCGACGGCTACGGCCTCGTCATCGAGACCGCCCCGGGAGCGGGCATGAAGATCACCGCCCGGCTGCCGAAGTACCAGCCGGGGGTGCACTCCGCGGGGCGGCTCACCCGGGAGTGACCCTCCCGGGAGAGGGGCTCAGGTGCTGCGGCTGACGACCATCCCCAGCGTGATCAGCCCCAGCACCACCCACCCGAACCACAGCCAGCCATTGCTTCCGAGCGCCACCGTGTAGGCCGTCACCACCACCAGCCCACCCACGGTGATCACCCCCATCGCCTTAGTAGAACCGTCCGCAGATCCGGGCATCGCAACACCCTCCTAAGGTTCGTCCCCCTCCATGGTGCCCCCGTTCTGCTTCCTGACGGTGCACACGACGAAATGAGTGCCGTTCTTCCAGGACCCCTCGCTCGTCCAGGAACCGGCCGTGAACACGGAAGGATCGAAGCCGTAGTCGCGCGGCGGCACATCCCGGGCGCACGCCGTGTCCGACTCGGTGCGCGCCTCGGTCAGCGTGACGTCGGCGCCCAACCGGGTGAACCCGAGCACCTGCTCGTCGTGCGGATCGGTGCAGGACACCAGCCGGGCGTCCCGGTGCGAGCGCACGTCCAGACAGTCCCGCCGCTGCATGGTCGCCGTGTCCGCGAACGCCACCCCCGCCCTGCGGTGCTCGCCCAGCGGCCCGTACACCGGCCCGTGCGCCCCCAGCACCAGACAGGCGGTGCGCCGGTCGGCCGCCTCGAAGCCCGCCTCACTCGGTACGACGGCGTAGCTGCGGACGTCCGCCAGCCTCCCCCGGATGTCCTCCGTCCGCTCCTCGCAAGCCGTGGGCCCCTCCTCGCGCGCCTCGGCGGCGGACCCGGCCGAGACGAACGCCATCACCTGCCCGTCGATCGCCTTCGCCCCGCAGCTCGGCTCCAGACTCAGCCGGGGCGTGCCCTTGAAGGGCGCCGCGCCGGGCCAGTCGGCGAGCACGCAGTCACCGTCCTTCAGCGCATCGCCGAGTCCGACCGTGTCGCCGTACGGCCGCGCCGTCCCGCCGTTCACCTCGCCTTGCGCCAGCGCGTACCAGACACCGGCCCCGGCGAGCACCAGCCCGAGGAGCCCGGCGAGGACCGCGTGGAGGATCCGGGGGCGGGTCCGGCGCCGCTCCCCCGACCCGCGCCCGAAGACCTGAGGCCCGAAGACCTGAGGCCCGACGAGCTGCCCGGGCGAGGAGCCGAAGCCTGGCGCCCCGCCGGTCTGCTCGGATGGGGAGCCGAAGCCTTGTGGCCTGCCGGGCTGCCCGGGCGGGGAAGCGAAGCCTTGCGGTCCTCCAGGTTGCCCGGCCGGGGAGCCGAAGCCCTGCGGCCCGCCGGGTCGCCCGGCCACGGGGCCCGGACCCGGGGCGGTCGGTGCGCCGGCCGACCCGGGGGACGGGGCCGCGAAGCCCTGGCCGCCGCCTGGCCGGCCGGACGCGTTGGGCGGGCCGTACCCCGCCGCGTCGGGCCGCTCGGGTGCGTCCGGAGCGCCGAACCCGGGCGCATCCGGCGCGGGACCCGACGGCGGCGCCCCACCCCAGTGCGGCTGCGAGCCGAGGTCGGTCTGGGTCCGCGCATACGCGTCGGCCTCCGGCGTGACGATCCGCGACAGTGCCGTCTCCGCCTCCGCGGCCGAGATCCGCTGCCCCGGATCCTTCTCCAGCAGGGCCCGCAGAACCGGCTCCAGCGCCCCGGCCCGCCCGGCCGCCCGGGGCTCCTCCATGACCACCGCGGTGAGTTCGGCCAGATGCGACTCCCGGTCGAAGGGACCCCGGCCCTCGACGCCGTAGTACAGCGTGCAGCCCAGCGAGAACAGATCGGTGGCCGGCGTGGGCGCCCCGCCCGTGACCCGCTCCGGCGCCAGATAGCCCGCCGTTCCCACGAGCACCGACGCCAGCGTGTACCGCGTCTCACCGGTGTCCGGCTGTACCGAGATGCCGTAGTCGGTGAGCAGTACGCGCGCGTACGGCGCCCCCGTGCGGTCCGGTGCCAGCAGGATGTTCGCCGGCTTCACGTCCCGGTGCATGACGCCCCGCTCGTGCCCGGCGGTCAGCGCGTCGAGCACGGCGAGCCCGATCCGGGCGCACTCCGCGGGCGCCAGCGGGCCGCGCTGATCGACCAGATCCCGCACGTTCACGGCGCCCGCCACGTACTCCATGACGATCCACGGCAGCCCCTCGTGCTCCAGCACGTCATGCACGGTCACCACATGCGGATGCCCTCGCAGCCCGGCCGCGTGCCGGGCCTCCGCACGGGCCCGGGCCACCCGCGCCTCACGCTCGTCGGCCTCCGCCGGGTCCCGGAACAGGATCTCCTTGAGCGCGACCTCGCAGGCGAGTCTCTGGTCGTGAGCGAGCCAGACATGGCCCATACCGCCGCTGCCGAGCCGGTTCAGCAGCAGATAACGACCGGCGATGACCCGGCCCACTCCCGACGTCGGTGATCCTGAAGGCATCCGGTGACTCCCGGTTCTGCGGGGGCGCTGCGTGGTGGCTAGACGGTCGTGCTCGCGGTCGGCCCGGCGGTGGACGGCGCGACGGTCGACGGCACGACGGTGGAGGGCGGCGGCGCGCTGGTGGTGACCGGGGCGCTGGTCGGGGGCGCGCTCGTGGTCGCCGGGGGAGGGGTGCTGGGCGGGGGTGCCGAGCTGGTCGTGGGGTTCTTGGTCGTCGGGGGCGGCGCGGAGGTGGGTGGCGCGGACGAGGACGGCGGCTTGCTCGTGGTAGCGGGGCTGGAGGGCGCGGAGGACGAGGGCGGCGGCGCCGAGGTGGACGGTGAGGAGGACGGGGGCGACGAGGATGACGGTGACGTCGGTGGAGTCGACGGCGTAGAGGCCGACGGACCCGGCGTCGACTGGGACGTTCCCGAGCCCGGAGAGGTGCCCGGAGACGTGGACGTCGACCCATCGGACGACCCGGACGAGCCGGACGAGTCCGATGAGCCCCCGGCGCTCCCCCCGGCCACGCTCAGCATCACGTACTCCCCGAACCGCAGCTCGGTCCCGGCCGGCGGATCCGATGCCGTGACCCGGGCGTCGTCCGGCGGCAGTCCCCCGCCCTCGAAGGCGACCGCCAGCCCGTCGGCGGTCAGTCGCCGGCTCGCCTGGCCGAAGGTCGTCCCGGAGAGGTCGGGCACCGCGTGCCGCTCACGCGTGTCGAACGTCGTGTCGTCGTCGCCGGTGGTGCCGACGGGCCGGTTGATGCCCCGGTCGGGTTCGTCGACGTCGACGAGAGCGAGCCGCTCCACCTTCCGCGGGGCGGGACGCACCGCCACCACGGACGACTTCTCGTATCCCTGCCACTTCTCGTTGCGGTCGTCGAACTCGACCTTTATCCGCGTCGTGTCACCCTCGAAGGGCCGCAGGGGATTTCCGCACGAGCACTTCACGGCGGGAAGTCCCGCCGCGTCGACGAGTATCGCGATTCCGGTCTGGAGCAGCGCACTGAAGGGGGTGGCTTTCCCCTTCTTGTAGTCGTGATTCTTCACGAGAGTGTCGTGGCGCAGGAGAACGGGTGTGAGTCGATCGAGATATTCCGGAATCCCGGCCGTGGTAATGGAGAGCGCGGCTGCCCACGCCTGTGCCTTCCGTGCGTTGGCGGGATCGGTGAGAAACTCCTTCAGCCGTTCGACATCACAGATCGTCGGCTGCTTCGAGCCCCCGTACAGACCCGGCGTATCGCCCTGCTGAAGACCACCGTGCGCCGTCTGCGCCTGGACCCGCTGGTCCCGGCCCAGCCCCTGTCCCTCGTCGAAGAAGGGCGCGAGCGACGGAACACCCGCGGCCACGGCCCGCACCACGAACAACGGTGCACCGCGATCGCACCCGCTGAGTGCCAGAACGAAGACCAACAGGATGGCGATCCTCCGAATCGCCGCTTTCCCGGCCCTGTGTACGAATACATGAAACGCCATTACCGCTCCCCCCGGCGGTTCCCCCGACGCGCTTCATGCTACTGAAAGGCGACGCCTTTCGGTTTCCTCAGTTTCCGCGTGCGTTCAATGAGGCCAAATAGGCGTTGTACGCCTCAAGTTCCTTGTCGCCGTCCCGGTCGGCGGCCCGGTCCTTTCGGCGGGCCTGCCGCTGCTCGGAGCCGTACCACTGGAACAGCAGTGCGATCAGTACCAGTACGGACGGAATCTCACTGAACGCCCAGGCGATACCGCCGGCCGCGTTCTGGTCGGAGAGTGCCTCGATGCCGAGTGAGGCGGGCGGGTTCTTGAACGTCTCGACCATCGGCTCCGACGCCATCATCAACGCGATACCGAAGAACGCGTGGAACGGCATTCCCGCGAACAGCTCCAGCATCCGCATGAGATACCCCGGCCGGTGCGGACCGGGGTCCACGCCGATGATCGGCCAGAAGAAGACGACGCCCACGGCCAGGAAGTGCACCATCATCGCGATGTGCCCGGTCTTCGAGCCCATCAGGAAGTCGAAGAGCGAGGTGAAATACAGCGCGTAAAGGCTCGCGATGAACAGCGGAATGGTGAACGCGGGATGCGTGATGATCCGCATGTACCGGCTGTGCAGCAGGGCCAGCAGCAATTCCCGCGGCCCCTTGCGTCCCCGCCCGGCGGGCGGCAACGCCCGCAGCGCCAGCGTGACGGGCGCGCCGAGCAGGATCAGGATCGGCGACAGCATGCTGATCACCATGTGCTGCACCATGTGCACGCTGAACATGACCATTCCGTAGTCATTCAGCCCGGTGCACATCACGAGCATCACGGTCAGCACACCGACGACGAATGAGACCGTCCGCCCCACGGACCACGAATCCCCGCGCCGCCGCAGTCGCACGACGCCCCACGCATACAGCGCGAGCCCCACAAGACAGGCCACGAGAAAGAACGGGTCGGCCGACCACTGCAGCCCTCGTCCCAGCGTGAACGGCGGCAGATCCATGGTCATGCCGTGCCCGCTGTGATCCATTCCGGCGGCTCCTGATTCGTGGGGGTTGTGCAAATCTGTCCGCCCCAGAGTAGAACCGCCCCCGGTCGACCTTTCGACCGGGGGCGGCTGCAGCACCCTCAGGGCCGCGGGGAACTGCGCGATCAACCACAGACGACCCGCACCGCACCCGGCAACGAAACAGAACCCGCTACGGCGAGCCCCCTAAAGCACGCACTCCGCCTCGTCGTACCGATCCGCCGGAACCGTCTTCAACGTCTCCACGGCCTCGGCCAGCGGCACCATCACGATGTCGGTCCCCTGGAGTGCCGTCATGTGACCGAATTCCCCCCGGTGCACCGCCTCCACCGCATGCCACCCGAATCGAGTGGCCAGCACACGGTCGTACGCGGTCGGCGTGCCACCGCGCTGCACATGCCCCAGAATCACCGGCCGCGCCTCCTTGCCGAGGCGCTCCTCCAGCTCGATGGACAGCTGACGGGCGATCCCGGCGAACCGCTCGTGCCCGTAGATGTCCTTGCCGCCCTCGTCGAACGCCATGGATCCGGGCTTCGGCTTGGCGCCCTCGGCCGCCACGACGATCGCGAAGCGCTTGCCCGCCTCGAACCGCGCACCCACGACCCGGGCCAACTCGTCGATGTCGAAGGGCCGTTCCGGCACGACGATGGCGTGCGCGCCGGCCGCCATGCCGGAGTGCAGCGCGATCCAGCCGGTGTGCCGTCCCATGACCTCGACGACGAGCACCCGCTGATGGGACTCGGCGGTGGTCTTGAGCCGGTCCAGCGCCTCGGTCGCCACCGTCACGGCGGTGTCGAAGCCGAAGGTGACATCCGTGACCGCGATGTCGTTGTCGATGGTCTTCGGCACACCCACCACGGGCAGGCCGCTGTCCGACATCAGCCGGGCCGCCTTCAGCGTGCCCTCACCGCCGATGGGAATGATCGCGTCGAGGCCGAGCTCCTCGACATGGCCCTTGGCCCGCTCCACACCGTCCCGCAGATGGGAGGGCTGGACCCGGGAGGAACCGAGGATCGTGCCGCCGCGGGCGAGGATGCCACCCACCGCGTCGAGGTCGAGCTTGAGGTAGTCGCACTCCAGGAGGCCCTTCCAGCCGTCCCGGAAGCCGATGACCTCGTCGCCGTGGTCCACGACGGCGCGGTGCACGACGGACCGGATGACGGCGTTCAGGCCGGGGCAGTCGCCGCCGGACGTGAGGACACCAATGCGCATAGCCCGAAAAACCTTCTCAACGTGGGCCGGGACCGGACCACGCTGTCCGGCTCGAATCCCCGCCACCCTAGCGGCATCGGGGGGCGGGGCCGAACCATGCGTCCGCCTGCTGGACGACCCCGCTCACCTGTGCGGACACCCTGTCAGACGGGCTGGTGACAGCGGGCCGGCAGGCGGCTGAACGATCCGTCAGGCAGGCTGCTGCGCGGCCGCGATGCGCTCGTTGCGCAGCGCCTCGTACCAGCGGTCGTCCGTCGGGGGCAGCGCGTTCACGTCGAGCGCCAGCTTCAGCAGGTGGTCGGCGATCAGCGGGTTCCGTGCCAGCACCGGCCCGTGCATGTACGTACCGAAGACGGTGTCGTTGTACGCCCCCTCCGTGCCGTCCCCCGTGCCGTTGCCGTTGCCGAGGCGGACCTGGGCGAGGGGCCGGGCGGTCGGGCCGAGGTGGGTGACGCCCTGGTGGTTCTCGAAGCCGGTCAGCGGGGGCAGGCCGAGGCGCGGGTCGATGTCGGCCAGCACGTCACCGACGCACCGCTCACCCTCGCCGCGCACGGACACCACGTCGATCAGGCCGAGGCCCGGCTCACGCTGGCCGAGGTCGTTGATGAACTCGTGCCCGAGGATCTGGTACCCGGCGCACACCGAGAACACGATCGCGCCGTTCTCCACGGCCCGGTGCAGCCCGCCGTCCCGGCGCAGCCGCTCGGCCGCCAGCCGCTGCGGGCGGTCCTCTCCGCCGCCGATCAGGTAGATGTCCCCGGACGTCGGGATCGCCTGGTCGCTGCGCACGTCGAGGCGGGCCACGTCGAGACCGCGCTGCCGGGCCCGGCGCTCCACCACGAGGACGTTGCCCTGGTCGCCGTAGGTGCTGAGCAGGTCCGGGTAGATCCAGACGACCCGCAGTTGGTTGTCGCTCACTTAAGTCCCCTGAAGTCTCGTGCTCAGTTGCCGACCCGGCGGCGCAGGTCCTGGAACGCGGTGTAGTTGGCGATGACCTCGATCCGGCCCGGCGGGCACGCCTGCACGGCCTGGTCGAGGTTCTCGCAGACCTGGAACTGCTGGTTGGCGACCTCCAGGCGCACCGCGAGGTCGAGCCTGCGGTCGCCGATGACACAGATCGGGTGCCCGGTCAGCCGTGTGTAGTCGACGTCCCACAGCCAGGAGGTGTCGGTGCCGTCGGCGCCGCGCGCGTTCACCGAGAGGATCACCGGGGTCGGCGGCGGGTCGATCAGGGAGAACGTCTCCAGCCAGCCGGCCGGGTTCTTGGCCAGCAGCAGCCGCAGGTCCCGCTCCTGGAACTGCACGACGTCGTACCGTCCGGCGACGGCCTGCACCTGGTACATCCGCTCCAGGGCGACCTGCGGCGGTACGCCGAACACGGCGGCCACGGCGGCCGAGGACGCGGCGTTGGCCTTGTTGGCGCGCCCGGGCAGCTGCAGATGGATCGGCCAGGCGGACCCGTGCGGGTCGAGCACATGGTCACCGGAGAGCGCCCAGCTCGGCGTGGGACGGCGGAAGCCGCACTCACCGCAGAACCAGTCGTCCCCCGGCCGCTGCATCACACCACCGCACGACGGGCAGGACCAGGCGTCGTCCTTCCACATCTGGCCGGCGGCGACCCAGACCACATTGGGGGAGGACGAGGCCGCCCACACGACCAGCGGGTCGTCGGCGTTGGCGATGATCACGGCCTTCGAACCCGCGAGCCCCTCGCGCCAGTTCTCCGCGAGCATCCGGGTCTCGGCGGCGCGGTCCAGCTGGTCGCGGGAGAGGTTGAGAAGCGCGATGCACTTCGGATCCGTGTCCCGGGCGACCCCCGCGAGGTACTTCTCGTCGACCTCGATGACGCCGTAGCGGGCCTCCGAGCCGCCCGCGAGCGCCGAGGTGATGCCGGCGGGCATGTTGGCGCCGAGAGCGTTGGACACGACCGGCCCGGCGGCCCGCAGGGCCTCGGCGATGAGCCGGGTCGTCGTGGTCTTGCCGTTGGTCGCCGAGACGAGGACCACGTCCAGGTTCTGCGCGAGTCGCGCGAGAAGGTCGGGGTCGAGTTTGAGCGCCACCCGGCCGCCGATCACCGAACCGCTGCCGCGCCCTGCGGCGCGCGATGCCGCCGCGACCGCCTTGCCCGCGGTCACGGCGATCTTGGCCCGCGGCGTGAGCGGGTCCGAGTTGCCTGCCATCAGTTCTCGATCCTCCTTGCGTACGCGCCGCGCCTGAAGCCCTACGGCAACGTGGTGGTGGTCAGCCTATCGAGATCCATTCGCACTCCCGAATCGCCGTACCCTTGCCGCCATGCGTAACGGCTCCATTCCGGGCACCCGCGGGCGTGTCCGGCCTCTCACTCTGCACGGTGCACCCCTTTTGCACGAGCCCTGCCGCGAGGTGACCGACTTCGGTCCGAAACTCGAAGCCCTGGTGGAGGACTTGTTCGCCACGATGTACGCCGCGCAGGGCGTCGGCCTCGCCGCGAACCAGGTGGGGGAGTCGCTACGGGTGTTCGTGTACGACTGCCCCGACGACGAGGAGGTCCGCCACCTCGGGCATGTGGTGAACCCACGGCTGGTGGAGGCGGACGGGGTGGTGATCCGGGGGCCGGAGGGCTGTCTGTCCCTGCCTGGCCTGGAGGCAGGGACGGAGCGGTACGACCATGCGGTGGTCGAGGGTCTCACGGTGGCCGGGGAGCCGGTGAGGATCCATGGCACGGGGTTCTTCGCGCGGTGCCTCCAGCACGAGTGCGATCACTTGGAGGGCCGGGTCTACGTCGATCACCTCACGGGGTGGCGAAGAAGACGGGTGCTGCGGCAGGCCGCGCGAGCGCCTTGGGGGCGTTGAGCCGCGCGGCGCCTTTCAGAACCCGGGACCGCCCATCCTGTCCCCGGCCGCGGCGAGCCGCCCCCACAGCAGGTCGGCCAGACTCCGCACCAATTCGGCCCTGGAACAAGGCCGTTCCCCGAGCCACCAGTCACCCGCGGCATGCATCATCCCGACTATCCCGTGCCCCCACACCCGGGCCAGCTGCTGACTTCCGGGCCCGAGATCCAGCCGCTCCTCGATGACGGTGGCCAGCTCCTCGCCCATCCTGCGGAGCAGCGGCGCCGAGTGCTTGCCGACGTCGAACCCCTGGTCCCCCGTCTGGCCGGCCTCCGCCGGGTGCATCAGGAAGCGGTACACCTGGGGCCGCACCTCAATGGCGGCGAGGTAGGTGTCCAGCGTGGCCTCGACGCGCTCACGCCGGTCCGCGGGAGCGTCCAGCGCGGCCCGCAGTGAGTCCAGCAGCGCATCCGTGTGTCTCTTGGCGAGCGCCGCGTAGAGTCCGCCCTTGTCGCCGAAGTGCCGGTACAGAATCGGCTTCGTGATGCCCGCCTCCGCCGCGATCGCGTTCATCGAGGCCTGCGGGCCGTCGCGCAGCACCACTCTGTCGGCGGCCTCCAGCAGCTCGCGCCGACGGCGGTCGGCCGACTTCTGCTGATCGGTCCGCTGCGTGGTGTCCATGAGCTCTCCCCACCCGTGCTGTTTCGATGACGCCTGCGCAAACTAACACTCATCCGGCCCTGTCCATCGAACGGGTTGCCGACGCGGCATCGGGAGTTGACTTTACCTACCGGCGGGTAACAAACTAGGGTTACCGCAAGTAACAAGCATGCGCGAAGCCATGCACGTACGCCGCTGGAGGGGACATGGCCGAGTTCACCATGGAGCTCAACGACGAACAGAAGGAAGTCCGCGACTGGCTGCACGGCTTCGCCGCCGATGTGATCCGCCCCGCGGCCGCCGAATGGGACGAGCGCGAGGAGACTCCCTGGCCGGTCATCCAGGAGGCCGCGAAGGTCGGCATCTACTCGCTCGACTTCTACGCCCAGCAGTACTTCGACCCGACCGGTCTCGGCATCCCCATGGCGATGGAGGAGCTGTTCTGGGGTGACGCGGGCATCGCCCTGTCGATCGTCGGCACCGGCCTCGCGGCCGTCGGCGTCCTCGCCAACGGCACCGAGGAGCAGATCGGCACCTGGGTGCCCCAGATGTACGGCGACGCGGGTGACGTCAAGCTCGCCGCGTTCTGCTCCTCCGAGCCCGACGCCGGCTCCGACGTGGCCTCGATGCGGACCCGTGCCGTGTACGACGAGGCCAAGGACGAGTGGGTGATCAACGGCACGAAGACCTGGGCGACCAACGGCGGCATCGCCAACGTCCATGTGGTCGTCGCGGTCGTCGACCCGGACCTGGGCTCCAAGGGCCACGCCTCCTTCATCATCCCGCCGAACACGCCGGGGCTGTCCCAGGGCCAGAAGTTCAAGAAGCACGGCATCCGTGCCTCGCACACCGCCGAGGTCATCCTCGACCAGGTGCGCGTGCCGGGCTCCTGCCTGCTGGGCGGCAAGCCGAAGCTGGACGAGCGCCTCGCCCGGGCCCGGGAGCGGGCCAAGGCCGGTGGCGGCGAGCGTGTGAAGAACGCGGCGATGGCCACCTTCGAGGCTTCGCGCCCGGCCGTCGGCGCGATGGCCGTCGGTACCGCCCGTGCCGCGTACGAGGTCGCCCTCGACTACGCGAAGACGCGTGAGCAGTTCGGCCGGCCGATCATCGACAACCAGGGTGTCGCCTTCGAGCTCGCCGACATGCGGACGCAGATCGACGCGGCGCGGCTGCTGGTGTGGCGTGCGTCCTGGATGGCGGTCAACGGGAAGCCGTTCACCGCGGCCGAGGGATCGATGTCGAAGCTGTACGCGAGCGAGACGGCGAAGAAGGTCACCGCTCAGGCGATACAGATCCTCGGGGGCAACGGTTACACGCGGGAGTACCCCGTGGAGCGGATGCACCGGGACTCGGCGATCTACACGATCTTCGAGGGGACGAGTGAGATCCAGCGGCTGGTGATTGCCCGTACGTTGGCGGGTATGCCGATTCGGTGAACGCCGCAGGGGTTGCCGCGCCGAGCCGCGTTGCCGAGGTGATGGAGGACGTCGATGACGGACAACCCCCTTGTACCGCTGATCGCTCGTGGCGAGGCCGACCGCACCACCACACTGGCCGCCCTCGCACTCGAACAGGGCTGGGTCATTCCGGCCGACCGTCGGGCCTTCCTCCAGCTGGCCCGACGGGCCGTCCCCGATGCCCAGGAGTCCGCCGCGTTCTTCACCCTGCTGGCCGAGGGTGAAGTGCTGGCAGGGGAGCGGCTGGGGGCGTTCGCGGAGGCGTGTGGAGTGACCCAGGCGCGGGCGGCCGCCTACGAGCCCCTTCCGGGCTGCCAGGCCTACCCCGCGTACGTGGCCTGGCTGGCTCTGAACGCGTCCCCGGCCGAGGCGGTACTCGCCCTCACGGCCAACTTCGCGGCCTGGGGTGGCTATTGCGCCACCATCGCCGAGGCCCTGCGCCGCCACTACGGTTTCACGGACCAGGCCTGCGCCTTCTTCGACTTCTTCGCGGAACCCTCGGCGGAGCTGGACCGGAAGGCGGCAGCCGCGATCGAGGCGGGCCGGAAGGCCGGCCAGGTCGACGAGGCACGCGCGCGGGAGTACACCCGTCTGCTCCAGTCCTACGAGGATCAGTTCTGGTCGACGCTGAGCGGACGAACCCCCCGTACCCCGCACTGAACGCCACCCCTACGGCGCGGTCCCGCTGCTGTGCGCGATGCACGCCACATCGATCCGATCCGCGAGCTTCGCCAGCTCGATGGTCAGCGCGGCCACCGTGTCCTCGTCGAGCCCGTCCTCCCCGGCCTCGACCAGGTGCAGCCACCGGCCACCCACGGTGCGCAGCAGCTTGCTCACATCGGCGGCCGCGACCTGCAACGTCCCCCGGTCATCGACGATCAGCGGCAGAGTAACTTCGCGGTTCACACCCGGGATCGTAGTCGCGCGGCGCTCACGCACCGTGCCAAACAGTGGTGATGTTGCAGAACTCCCGGATTCCGTGCCCGGACAGCTCACGGCCGAATCCGGACCGCTTCACTCCGCCGAACGGGAACGCCGGATGGGACGCCGTCATCCCGTTCACGAACACGCTCCCGGCCTCCAGATCCCGGACGAACCGGTCCACCTCGGCCTCGTCCCGCGTCCACACGTTGGAACTCAGACCGAACAGCGAGTCGTTGGCGATCAGCACCGCCTCGTCCAGGTCACCCGCCCGGTACAGCGTGGCGACCGGCCCGAACGTCTCCTCCCGGTGGATCCGCATCTCACGGGTGATGCCGGCGAGGACGGTCGGCGCGTAGTACCAGCCGGGCAGCTCGGGACGGCGCAGCTGGTGACCGCCGCACAGCACGTCCGCTCCGCTGCGCCGGGCGTCGTCGACCAGTTCCTCCAGATCGGCCCGGCCCTTCTCGCTCGACAGCGGGCCGACGTCCGTCTCCTCCTGCATCGGATCGCCGACCACCAGCGCCTTCATGCCCTCGACGAACCGTTCGGCGAAGGCGTCGTAGACGTCCGTGTGCACGATGAACCGTTTGGCGGCGATGCAGGACTGCCCGGTGTTCTGCACCCGTGCGGTCACCGCGATCCGCGCGGCGCGGTCGAGGTCGGCCGACGGCATCACGACGTACGGGTCGCTGCCGCCCAGCTCCAGCACCGTCTTCTTGATCATCTCCCCGGCGGTGGAGGCGACCGCCCGTCCCGCCGGCTCGCTGCCGGTCAGCGTGGCCGCCCTGACCCGCTCGTCGCGCAGCACCTCGTCGACCTGGCCGGAGCCGATGAGCAGGGTCTGGAAGCAGCCCTCGGGGTAGCCCGCGCGATGGAACAGGTCCTCGATGTAGAGCGCGGTCTGGGGGACGTTCGAGGCGTGCTTGAGCAGGCCGACGTTGCCCGCCATCAGCGCCGGGGCCGCGAAGCGGACGACCTGCCACAGCGGGAAGTTCCACGGCATCACCGCGAGCACCGGCCCCAGCGGCCGGTAGCGCACCCGCACCCGCGAGGCGCCCGAGTCCTTCACGTCGGACTCGGCCGGCTCCTCGTCGGCGAGCAGCTCCTCGGCGTGGTCGGCGTACCAGCGCATCGCCTTGGCACACTTGGCGACCTCCGCGCGCGCCTGCTTGATGGGCTTGCCCATCTCGGTGGTCATCATCCGGGCGACGTCCTGCTGGTCCTCTTCCAGGAGATTCGCGGCCTGGAGCAGCAGGCGGCCGCGGTCGACGAAGCTGGTCGCCCGGTAGGTGCGGAACGTGGCCTCGGCGAGCTGGAGCCTGCGCTCGATCTCCTCCGTCCCCATGGCCTCGTACGTCTTCAGCGTCTCGCCGTTGGCCGGGTTCACCGTTGCGATGGGCATCCCTGAACCTCCTGGGAGCGAACTTATGCTTCGACCTTCCCGCGCGGCGCTGGGTACCGCAACGCGTGTACGGCCGCACAGGCTCTCAGGCCGAGTGCTCCGCCAGCCGGTCGAGAAACGCGGCCTGGGCCCTGACGACGACCTCCCGCGCCCGCTCGACGGTCAGCCACTCCACCCGGTCCAGCTCCGGGAACTCCTGGGTCCGGCCCGAGTGCGGCGGCCACTCCATCCGGAAGGTGCCCGGGACCACCGTCGCCGGATCGAGGTCGGCCTCGATCGCCCACGCCGTGACGATCTTGCCGCCCGTCTGCCGGACCTCGCCGAGCGCTACGGCCTCCCCGTCGGGCGGTGCCAGCCCCAGCTCCTCCTGGAACTCACGGCGGGCCGCGTCCCAGGCCGGCTCGTCGGGTTCGTACTCGCCCTTCGGGACCGTCCACGCTCCGGCCTCGCGCCGGGCGAAGAACGGGCCGCCCATATGGCCGAGCAGTACTTCCAGGCCGTCGTCGGTGCGCCGGAAGAGCAACAGGCCCGCGCTGCGCTTCTCACGAGGCGCGCTCACGGTGTCCTCCTGGCGGTCATGGCTTCACCTCCGGGTGGGCGGCCAGCAGTGTCTCGACCGTGTCGGCCTCCTCGGGCCGCTTGTCCTCGCGGTAGCGGACCACGCGGGCGAAGCGGAGGGTGACGCCGGCCGGGTAGCGGGTGGAGCGCTGGAGGCCGTCGTAGGCGATCTCCACGACGAGCTCGGGGCGTACGGTCACCACCCAGTCGCCGGTCTCGACGGCCAGCTGCTGGAGTCGCTCGGTCTGCCAGGTCAGCATCGCGTCGGTCATGCCCTTGAAGGTCTTGCCGAGCATGGCGAAGCCGCCGTCGGCCGTGCGCGCTCCCAGGTGGAGGTTGGACAGCTTGCCGGTTCTGCGGCCGTGACCCCATTCGGCGGCCAGCACCACCAGGTCGAGGGTGTGGACGGGTTTGACCTTGAGCCAGGAGGCGCCGCGCCGGCCCGCGCTGTAGGGGGCGTCGAGGGCCTTGACCACGACGCCCTCGTGGCCGCGCCCGAGGGTCTCGGCGAGGAAGTCCTCGGCCCGGGCGAGGTCGTCGGGACCGGCCACCAGCGTGCGGCGCACCCGCATCGGCTCGGGGACCAGCCGGGCCAGTTCCGCGTGCCGGTCGGCGAAGGGCAGGTCGAGCAGGTCGCGGTCGTCCACGGACAGGGCGTCGAAGAAGACGGGGGAGACGGGTACCTCCTCGGCCGCCGTCGCCACGTCCACGCGGGAGCCGACGCGGCCGGCGGTCTCCTGGAAGGAGCGGGGGCGGCCCGCCTCGTCGAAGGCGATGACCTCGCCGTCCAGGATGAAGCGCTCGCCCCTCAACTCCAATGCGGCCGAGGTCAGTTCGGGCAGCCGGTCGGTGATGTCGTCCAGGGTGCGGGTGTAGATCCGTACCGTGTCGCCCTCGCGGTGGACCTGGACCCGGATGCCGTCCAGCTTCTCCTCGACGGCGCAGCCGCCCAGCTTGTCGACCGCCTCGGACACCGAGGACGCGGTGTGCGCCAGCATGGGCAGGACCGGGCGGCCGACGGTGAGCCGGAAGCGGTCCAGCGACGCCGGGCCGTCCGCGAGCAGCGCCCGGGCGACGTCCTGGAGTGAACCGGCGAGCATCACCGCACGGCGTACGTCGGCGGGCGGCGCCCCGGTCGCCACCGCCAGGCCCTCCACCGCGACCGCGTCCAGCGCCCCCTGCCGGACCTCGCCGGTGATCAGCCCGAACAGGAAGCGCTGCTCGTCCTGCGTGGCCGCACCCATCAACTCGCCGACCAGCCGGGCCCGTTCGGCCTGCGACCCGGCCCCGGACACCTTGCCGAGCTCCGTCAGCCGGGCGTCCACCTCGCGGACGGTGAGGGTCGGCTCGGCGGCCGGTGGGACCGGGCGGCTCAGCACCTTCCAGCCGATGCCGAGCCGTCCCTGCGGGAGGCGTCCCGCCAGGTAGGGGATGACGATCGGCACGTCGTCCGCCTCGGCGTCCCGGAAGAGCTCCGCCAGCAGAGCGATCTTCCGGGAGCGCGCCGAGGTCGCGGCGACCTCCTGGGACACGCGGGCGAGCCGGGACAGCAGCATGCAGCCATCCTGCAACGGAGGGAGCGGCTCTACACCCCCGCAGTCGTGCCCTGCTCACCCACGGCCGCGTCCAGGTCGGACATCAGCAGCTCCCCGTTGATGAACGCCCCCGCCCGGTAACCGCCCGCCGCCGCGTTGACCACCTGCTCGGCGAAGCCCATCGCGTTGCCGACCGCCCAGACACCCGGCACGGAGGTGAGCCCGGTCGGATCGACCACCGGGTACGAGCCGAAGGGGGTTTCCGTGAGCTCGGCGCCCAGCTCCTCCAGCAGTCCGGTCTGCGGCACCGCGCGAGGCGCGACGAACAGCACCTCGCGCGTGTGCACCGCGCCGTCGGCGAGCCGCACGCCGGTGAGCCGGTCGTCCTCGATCACCAGCCCGGCCACCTCACCGGGCACCACCTTCACCCCGGCCGCCGCGAGCCTGCGCAGGTCGTCGTCCGAGAGGCCGGACTCGGCGACCTCGTGCAGGAAGAAGGTCACGTCCTTCGACCACTGCGACACCATGAGCGCCTGGTGCACGCTCAGCGGGGTGGTCGCCAGCACGCCGAAGGCCTGGTCGCGGACCTCCCAGCCGTGGCAGTACGGGCAGTGCAGCACATCCCTGCCGAAGCGCTCGGCGACGCCGGGGACCTCGGGCAGCTCGTCCTTGAGGCCGGTGGCGATGATGATCCTGCGGGCGTGTACATGGCGTCCGCTCGCCAGCGCGACCGCGAAGTCCGTGCCGTGCGTGACGTCCACCGCCCGGTCCCGGACCAGGTCGACGCCGTACCGTGCGATCTCCTCGCGCCCGACGGCCAGGAACTCTCCGGGCGGCATGCCGTCCCGGGACAGATAGCCCTGCATATGGGCGGCGGGCGCGTTGCGTGGCTCGCCCGCGTCGACGACCAGGGTCCGGCGCCGGGCTCGGCCCAGGACCAGGGCCGCGGACAGGCCCGCCGCGCCGCCTCCGACGACTACGACCTCGTACTTCTCGGTGTACTCGGTGTGCTTCTCGGTCATGGTGAACACCTCCACCACGACGGTCGTCCCCGCGGCACGGGATTGACAAATGAACTTGCCGATTCTGCAATACAGGCATGAGCACCGACGACGTTCTCGCCGAAGTGGGGCCACGGCTCAGAAGGCTGCGCAAGGACCGGGAGGTGACCCTCGCGGCTCTGTCCGAGACGACCGGCATCTCCGTCAGCACCCTGTCCCGGCTGGAGTCCGGCCTGCGCAAGCCCAGCCTGGAGCTGCTGCTGCCGATCGCCCAGGCGCACCAGGTGCCGCTGGACGAGCTGGTCGGGACCCCGCCGGTGGGGGACCCCCGGGTGCGGGCCAAGCCGATCGAGCGGCACGGGCGCACCTACTGGCCGCTCACCCGGCAGCCCGGTGGCCTCCAGGCCTTCAAGGTGCTGGTGCCGCAGCGCGGCGAGGAGCCCGAGCCGCGCACCCACGAGGGCTACGAGTGGCTGTACGTGCTGTCCGGCAGACTGCGGGTCGTGCTGGGCGGGCACGACGTGGTGCTCACGGCGGGAGAGGCGGCCGAGTTCGACACGCGGGTGCCGCACTGGTTCGGGTCGACGGGGGAGGGGCCGGCCGAGTTCCTGAGCCTGTTCGGGCCGCAGGGGGAGCGGATGCACGTGCGGGCGCGTCCCCGGAAAGCGTGACGGACGCGACTGTTGCCCGCGGACTGTTCCCTGATTGGCAAGCGACCGCTTAGTATGCGAACCGACCCCGGTCAGACGAAGCAGTCCCCCGTGGAGGCACCGCATGCAGGCATGGCAAGTGCACGAGAACGGCGAGCCGAGCGAGGTGATGCGCCTCGAAGACGTCGAGACGCCCACGCCCGGTGACGGCCAGGTCCTGCTGAAGGTGCGTGCCGCGAACATCAACTTCCCGGACGCGCTGATGTGCCGGGGGCACTACCAGGTCCGGCCGCCGCTGCCGTTCACACCGGGCGTGGAGATCTGCGGCGAGACCGAGGACGGACGCCGTGTCCTCGCCAACCCCGCCCTGCCGTACGGCGGTTTCGCCGAGTACGCCGTCGCGGACGCCGCCGCCGTCCTGCCCGCGCCCGAGGCGCTGGACGACGCCGAGGCCGCCGCCCTGCACATCGGCTACCAGACCGGCTGGTTCGGCCTGCACCGGCGGGCCGCGCTGGAGGCCGGGGAGACGCTGCTCGTCCACGCTGCCGCAGGAGGGGTCGGCAGCGCGGCCGTGCAGCTCGGCAAGGCGGCCGGCGCCCGGGTCATCGGTGTCGTGGGCGGCGCCGACAAGGTGGCCGTGGCCAGGGAACTGGGCTGTGACGTGGTCATCGACCGGCGCGCCGAGGACGTCATCGGCGCCGTGAAGGAGGCCACCGGCGGCCGGGGCGCCGACGTCATCTACGACCCGGTCGGCGGCGAGGCCTACACCCAGTCCGCCAAGGTCGTCGCCTTCGAGGGCCGGATCGTGGTCGTCGGCTTCGCGAGCGGCTCCATTCCCAGCCCGGCGCTCAACCACGCCCTGGTGAAGAACTACTCGATCCTCGGCCTGCACTGGGGCCTGTACAACACCAAGAACCCGAAGCTGATCCAGCACTGCCACGAGCAGCTCACCGAGCTGGCCGCCCGGGGCGCGATCAAGCCGCTGGTGAGCGAGCGCGTACCGCTGGACGGGGCCGCTGCCGCCGTACAGCGGGTCGCCGACGGCGTCACCACGGGGCGCGTCGCCGTGATCCCGGGACTCACCGAAGGAGGCGCGGCATGATCGACGCCGCTGAACTGCGCCGCCGTACGGCGGAGTTGCTGGCCGCGCACCCGCCGGCCGGCACCGAACGACTGGACTTCCTGCGCGCCCGCTTCGACGCCGGACTGGCGTGGGTGCACTACCCCGAGGGCCTCGGCGGCCTCGGTGCGGCGCGCTCCCTCCAGGCGGTCGTGGACGCCGAGCTGGAGGCCGCGGGCGCCCCCGACAACGACCCCCGGCGCAACGGCATCGGCCTGGGCATGGCGGCGCCGACGATCCTCAAGTACGGCACCGAGGAGCAGAAGCAGCGCTATCTGCGGCCCCTGTGGGTGGGGGAGGAGGTCTGGTGCCAGCTGTTCAGCGAGCCCGGCGCCGGATCCGACCTCGCCGCGCTCGGCACCCGGGCCGTCCGCGAGGGCGACGAGTGGGTGGTCAACGGGCAGAAGGTGTGGACGTCCGGCGCCCACAACTCCCGCTGGGCCATCCTCATCGCCCGCACCGACCCGAGCGTGCCCAAGCACGCGGGCATCACCTACTTCCTGTGCGACATGACCGACCCGGGTGTCGAGGTGCGGCCGCTGCGCCAGATCACCGGCGAGGCCGAGTTCAACGAGGTCTTCCTGACCGACGTCCGCATCCCGGACACGTGCCGCCTCGGCGAGATCGGCAACGGCTGGAAGGTCGCGCAGACCACGCTGAACAACGAGCGCGTCGCCATCGGCGGCATGCGGCTGCCCCGCGAGGGCGGCATGATCGGCCCGATCGCCAAAACCTGGCGCGAGCGCCCCGAGCTGCGCACCCATGACCTGCACCAGCGGCTGCTCACGCTGTGGGTCGACGCCGAGGTCGCCCGGCTCACCGGCGAACGCCTGCGCCAGCAGCTGGCCCTGGGCCAGCCCGGCCCCGAGGGCGCCGGTATGAAGCTGGCCTTCGCCCGCCTCAACCAGGAGATCAGCGGCCTGGAGGTGGAACTGCGCGGCGAGGAAGGGCTGTTGTACGACGACTGGACCATGCGGCGCCCGGAGCTCGTGGACTTCACCGGCCGCGACGCCGGCTACCGCTACCTGCGCTCCAAGGGCAACAGCATCGAGGGCGGGACCAGCGAGGTCCTGCTGAACATCGTCGCCGAGCGCGTCCTGGGCCTGCCGTCCGAGCCGCGCACCGACAAGGACGTCGCCTGGAAGGACCTGTCCCGATGACAGCACAGAGCACCCAGCCCGACCTGCTGTACTCGGAGGAGGAAGAGGCGCTGCGGGCCGCCGTGCGGGACCTGCTCGCCGACCACTGCGACGCCCCCGGCGTCATCGCCCGCACCGAGTCGGACACCCCGCACGACCTGGCGGCGTGGAAGGCGCTCGCCGACGGCATGGGCCTGGCCGGGCTGCTGGTCCCGGAGGACAGGGGCGGCCAGGGTGCCACGCACCGCGAAGTCGCCGTCGTACTGGAGGAGCTGGGGCGCGCGGTCGCTCCGGTGCCCTATCTGACGAGTGCTGTCGTGGCCACCGAGGCACTGCTCGCCTGCGACGCCGAGGGGGGCCTGCTGGCCGAGCTGGCGTCCGGGCGCAGGATCGGCGCCCTCGCCGTCGCCCTGAACGTCGCTCCGGGCGGCGCCTACAAGGTCGTACGCCATGAAGACGGTTCCCTGCACGGGGAGTTGACCGGCATCGCGGACGCCGGCGCCGCCGATGTGCTGCTCGTGCCCGCGGACGACGGCGGGCTCTACGCGGTGGACGCCGACGCGGTGACCGTCGCCCCGCAGGCCTCCCTGGACCTGACCCGGCCCGTCGCGACGGTCACCCTCGACGGTGCCCGCGGCCGGCTGCTGGGCGACGCCGAGCCCGCCGTACGACGCGCCCTGCGCGCCGGGGCCGGGCTGCTGGCCTCCGAGCAACTCGGGCTCGCCGACTGGACGCTGACCGAGACGGTCCGCTATCTGAAGGACCGCAAGCAGTTCAACCGGCCCGTCGGCGGCTTCCAGGCCCTCAAGCACCGGCTCGCGCAGCTGTGGCTGGAGGTCGTCAACCTGCGGGCCGCCGCCCGCAACGCGGCCGACGCGCTGGCGACCGGCGAGGACGTCGAGGTGGCGGTCGCCGTCGCCCAGGCGTACGCGGCGGGCGTCGCCGTGCACGCCGCCGAGGAGGCCCTCCAGCTGCACGCGGGAATCGGGATGACCTGGGAGCATCCGATCCATCTGTATCTGAAGCGGGCCAAGGCCGACTCCATCGCCTACGGCACCGCGGGCGCCCACCGCGCGGCACTGGCCGAATCCGTCGACCTGCAGGCTCCCTGACGTACACCTGCGCGAACCACGCGAAAAGCCCGTCCCACCTGGGGCGGGCCTTTTCGTGTGCCCTGCACGGAGGAAGTGAACGCAGGACGGCGGTCCAGCCAACTCCCTGCTCAGGCACTGCTGTTCGGACTCGTCGGAATCGCATACTCGCAGCGGTTCCCTCCGTCCGGATCGCCCCTGTCAGGGAGGCAAGCACATGGCCCTCACCACCCGTCGCAGAGCCCTCACCGCCTTCGGCGCCGCCCTCGCGGGCGCGGTCGCCCTGCCCGCCACCAGCGCGCTGGCGGGCGAACAGAAGCACCGCCCGCGTCCGTTGTGGCGCGCCCACGCCCACAACGACTACGAGCACCCGCGCCCCCTTTTCGACGCCCTCGACCACCGCTTCGGCAGCCTCGAAGCCGACATCTACCTGGTCGGCGACCAGCTCCTCGTCGCCCACGACCCCGAGGACCTCGACCCCCGCCGCACCCTGGAGTCCCTCTACCTCGACCCGCTGGCCGCGCGCGTACGGGCCAACCACGGTTCGGTCTACCGCGGTTACCGGAGGCCGGTCCAGCTGCTCATCGACATCAAGACCGAGGGCTCGTCCACGTACCTCGAACTCGACAAGCACCTCAGGCGCTACAAGCACCTGTTCACGACGTACGCCCACGGCCGTGTCCTGCCCGGCCCCGTCACCGCCGTGATCTCCGGCGACCGTGCCGCCCGGGTGCCGATGGAGGCCCAGAGCGTGCGCCGCGCCTTCTATGACGGCCGGCTCGCCGACCTGGGCAGCGCCGCGCCCGCCTCCTTCATCCCGCTGATCAGCGACAACTGGACGCTGAACTTCACCTGGCTCGGCGTGGGCGCCTTCCCGGACGCCGAGCGGCAGAAGCTGCGCGGCATCGTCCAGGCGGCGCACTCGCGCGGTCAGAAGGTGCGCTTCTGGGCCACCCCGGACGTGGCCGGCCCGGCCCGCGACGCCCTGTGGGGCGAACTGCTCGCCGCCGACGTCGACTTCCTCAACACCGACGACCTCGCCGGCCTGGAGGCGTTCCTGGACGCCCACAGCGCGGTTTAACCGCTTCTCGCGGAACACCACACGTTCGGCGGACAGGTCAGCCGCCCGGACGAACCCTCCGCTACGCCACACTTGCGGCCGAACGCCGTGAACCGGGCAAGTCGGCGTGGCGGAGGAGGTTGACGATGGCCATTTCCATCTCAGTGGTGTTGCTCTTGTTCGTGCTGGCGGTGATCTTCGTCCGCAACGGCGGACTGAAGATCACCCATGCGATCGTGTGCCTGCTGCTCGGCTTCTACCTGGCCAGCACCAGCATGGCGCCCACCATTCACAGCGGTCTGACGGCCACCGCGGACATCGTCAGCAGCCTCAGACCGTGACCGTCAGGGAGTCGAGAAGACTCCGATGCCGTTGGGGACGGGGCGTTCCCGTCCGTCGGACGGATGGTTCCGTACGGAGACCGCCGCGTCTCCGGGCGCGCGGGCGACCAGGGTCGACGAACCGCCGCCGTCCAGACTGAAGGCGTCCACCGAGCCCAGCTCCCGCATGACGGACGCCACCTCCGCGATGGTCAGTCCGGTGCGGTACGCGGCCGCACCGTCCAGCGCGAGCAGCACCACCCGCCGTCCACCGTCCGCGATGCCCACCGCGGTACGCACCGCCGAGGTCCTGTTGTCCAGGCCCGGCAGCGGCTGACCGTCGTCGAGCACCGGGTAGCCGCCGAGAGCGAAGCGGTACGGGATCCGTGCCCCCGACGCCACCAGCCGGTGCCGTACCCGCACCGGCTCGCCCGCGTAGAACTTCCGCAACTGCTGCGCGCCCGCCTCCCGGCCCACCAGGACGGTGGTGCCCGGCGCGATCGGCCCGCTCCCGGGGCGGTCGGCGGTCGACACGACCCGGCCGTGGCTGACCGTGACCTCGAAGGTGTCGGTGCTGCACGGGGCCGCCCGGTCCGTGTCCGTGCCGCAGGTCGCGCGCACCCGGGAGACACTGCCCCACTCGGGCGTGAACGCCCCGATCGAGTCCACCGGCAGCGCGTACTGGTTGAGCCCGCGCAGCGGCAGCCGCCCCTCGGGTGTACGGACCGAACCGGCCAGGCTCAGTCCGTCCAGCCGCGCCCGGCGGTCGAGGCCCACGCCGAACACGTCCTGGGTGCTCGTGCCGGGCGGCAGCGCCGGGCCGAAACGCTGGCCGTCCGGTACCGCCGCCTTCAGTGTCCGGCCGCGTGCGATCGCCGGTCCCACGCTCGCGCCGGTCGCCTCCACGCCCGGGTGCTGGGTCTCGGAGATGTTGAAGAAGTCGCCGTTCACCCCCGCCACGGCCCCCTGCGCGGTGGCCTGCTGCGAGATGGCCGCCCGCGCCGCCACCGCCCCCGGGTACAGCAGATCGAGGCGTACGCGCGGATCGCGCAGGTCGACGGTGAGGACATGGGCGTGTGCCGGGCCCCTCGCCGCCGCGATGTCGAACTCCTCGTACCGGACACCCGGCGCGATCGTGCCGGGCCCCGGCACGGCGCCGGCCGGTGCCGCCCCCACCAGGGCCGTACCGGCCAGCGCACTGAGTGCCGTGAGCAGCGTGAGTGCCGCTCTGCCCGCTCCGAACCGTTTCCGACGACGCGTCACAGTTCCCCCCTGAAGTCTCGTCAAATGTCCCAGGGCTCAGGGGGATTGCACCAGACGGCGATGACCCGCGGGGTTGCTAGGCGCCGACGACCCGCGAACGGGTGAGGAAACGCACCCCCTCGGGTGCCTCCAGCGAGAAGCCGCTGCCCCGGCCCTCGACCACGTCGACGATCAGCCGGGTGTGGCTCCACGCCTGGTACTGACTGCGCGACATCCAGAACGTCACCGGCTCCGCCACCCCCTCGACATCCAGTTCCGCGAGCAGCACGTCCGAGCCGCCCGTGCGGAACTCGCCCTCCGGGTAGCACATCGGCGCGCTGCCGTCGCAGCAGCCGCCGGACTGGTGGAACATCAACGGGCCGTGTGTCGCACGCAGACGGCGCAGCAGATCGGCGGCCGCGGGGGTGAGTTCGACGCGCGGTGTCTCCTCGTACGGCGAGATCTCCTCATCCATGGGGCAAGGGCAGCACAGGGAACGTTGCGAGAGGGTTGCACCCGTTCTGACTAACCTGCTCGGGTGACCATCGAGTTGACGCTGCTGACGTCCGTCGCCCACCGGGGCAAGGAGATCACCGCGCCCCGGCTGCGCGCCCTGCTGGCGCTGCTGGCCGGGGAGCCGCGGGCGGGATGCGGCACCGGGCGGCTGGTGGCCGGGCTGTGGCCGGACGAGCAGCCCGAGAACCCGACCAAGGCCCTGCAGATCCTGGTCTCGCGGGCCCGGTCGCTGCTGGGCGGCGAGACCATCGCGAGCACGCCCACCGGCTACCGGATCGCCCTGCGCGAGGACCAGGTCGACGCCTGGGCGCTCCAACTGCACGCCGCCGCGTGCGCGGAGAAGGCGCGGGCCGGGGACCATCACGGCGCGCTCGCCGAGGCCGACACCGGTCTCGCGCTGTGGGACGGCGGTCCGGTGGAAGGGGCACTCCTGGACGATCCCGTGGCTGGCCTGCGTCTCGAACTCGCCTCCGTACAGCGGGAGTTGATACGGCTGCGGGCGCTCTCGCTGGCCCGTTCGGGGCGCCGGGAGGAGGCGGTGGGGCCGCTCGGCGAGCTCGTGGCCGCCCATCCGCTGGACGAGGAACCGCTGCTGGAGCTGATGCGCTGTCAGGCGGCCACCGCCGGAGCGGCCGCCGCGCTGGCGGCGTACGACACCTACCGTCGTCGGCTGCGTGACGAGCTCGGCACCGACCCGGGGCCCGCCCTTCAGGAGCTGCACCAGGAGCTGCTGCGCGGACAGGCGCCCGTGGTGCGGCGCGGGGTGCCGCACGAGCCGAACCCGCTGCTCGGGCGGGAGGCCGACGTCGCCGCCGTGACCCGGCTGATCCACAGCTCCCGGGTCACCTCCATCGTCGGGCCGGGCGGCCTCGGCAAGACCCGCCTCGCCGGTGCCGTCGCGCGGGACGCCGAGCACCGGATCGTCCATCTGGTGCCGCTCGCCGGGGTCGGCCGGGACGCCGACGTCGCGGGCGAGGTCGCCTCCGCGCTCGGCGTCGGCGAGAGCCTGCGGTCCCCGGCCGGCGAGGCCGGGCCGCTCGCCGGCATCGTCGGCGCCCTCGGTCCCGGGCCCGCGCTGCTCGTCCTGGACAACTGCGAGCAGGTCGTCTCCGGCGTAGCCGACCTGGCGCGGGCCCTGGTGTCGATGACCCGCAACGTCAGCGTCCTCACCACCAGCCGCGCCCCGCTCGGCCTGACCTCCGAGGCCGTCCACCCGCTGCCCGAGCTGGACGCCGCGACCACCGTCGAGCTGTTCGTGCAGCGGGCCCGGGCCGCCCGCCCCGACGTCGAACTGCCCGCCGACGCGGTGGCGGACCTGTGCCGCCGTCTCGACGGGCTGCCGCTCGCCACCGAGCTCGCCGCCGCCCGGGTACGGGTGATGTCGGTCGCCGAGATGGCCCGCCGACTGGAGGACCGGTTCGCCCTGCTGCGCGGCGGGCCCCGGGACGCACCGCAGCGCCACCGCACCCTGCACGCCGTGGTCGACTGGAGCTGGAACCTCCTCGAACCGGAGGGGCAGGCCGCGCTGAGGGCCCTGTCGGTCCTCCCCGGCGGCTTCACCGCGGAGGCCGCCGAGCACCTCGTCGGCGGCCACGACGTACTGGACGTCCTGGCGGACCTCGTCGACCAGTCGCTGCTCAAGGTGACCGACACCCCGTACGGCACCCGCTTCCGGATGCTGGAGACGGTACGGGAGTTCGCCGCCGCCCACCGGGAGCGGGCCGGTGAGGACGCGGCGGTCACCGAGCGGTTCCTGCGCTGGGCGGCGGTCTTCGGCGTCGCCCACCACGACGCGGTCTTCGGCACCGAGCCCTTCCGGTCCTGGCAGCTCATCCGCGCCGAGCAGGACAACCTCGTCCAGGCGCTGCGGCTCGCGCTGGCCCGGGCCGACGCCGACACCGTCGCCCCGGTCACCGCCGTCCTCGCCGGTCTGTGGATCACCGAGGCCAACCACACCCGCCTGCTGGCCCTCACCGAGGACACCGCCGCCCTGCTCTCCCACTACCGGCCCGGGCCCGCCCACGTCGAACCGGCCCGCAGCGCGGCCGCCCTGACGACCGCCTGCATCATCTTCGGCGTGGGCTCCGGCGCCGTCCGCACCCTCGTCACCCTGCGACGGCTGCCGCCCGCGGAGCCGGACACCCTGGTCCGCGCGATGGCGACGGTGCTGTGCGCCTTGCCCGACGTACTCGGTGACCACGAGGCCCTCGACGCCCTGTGCGACAGCGACGCACCCCTGCTGGCCGGCGTCGCCAACTGGGTGGCCGGCTACGTCTGGGAGGGCGAGCGCGACACGGAGCGGGCGCTGGACGCCGCCCGCCGGACCGTGGCCGCGCTCGGCGACCGGGACATCCCGCTGCTCAGGATCTGGCCCGCCTCCCGCCTGGCCGAACTGTGCCTGGAGACGGAACGCGGCGCCGAGGCCCTCGTCCACGCGCGGGCCGCGCTCGACGCACTGGAGGGCTACGGCGAGTGGAGCGACATGGTCGGGCTGCGCTGGGGCATGATGCTCGCCAACCTCCAGACGGGCGACGTCGACGCCGCCGAGCACTGGCTGGAGCAGGCGCTGCGGCACGCCCCGGAGGGCGCCGGCCAGGACCCCTTCGCACCCGACCTGGGCGCCCGCGCCGAGATCGCCCTCGCGCGCGGCGACATCGACACGGGGCTCGGCCTGTGGCGCCGGGCCGTCCAGCGGCTCGACCACACCGCGGCCCCCGTCCACGGTGACCGACTCCTCATGGAGGGCTGGGTGCTGGAACTCCAGTCGGTCGCCCTGACCGCACACGCCCGGCACGGCCGCACCCACCTCGTCGCCCCCCTCGCCGCGGCGCTGCCCGACCGGCTCACCACCCTGCTGACCGGCACCCGGGCGCCCCACCACATGAGCGTCGACTTCCCGGTGTGCGGCGCGCTGCTGCTCGCCCTCGGAGCGGTCGCCCTGGCGGACGGCGAGGGCGAGCGAGGGGCCCGGCTGACCGCCCTCGCCGAACGGTTCCGCGCCCTGCGCAACTTCCAGCCGACGATGTCCTCGGCCCGGACCCGCGAGGACGCCGAGAAGGCCGACAGGGCGGCGTACGAGGACGCGGTGTCCATGTACGCCGCCCTGGACGGGGACGGACTGCGCGAGGCCGCCCTCGGCCTGGTGCGCGGCGCCATCACGGCCTGACGGGCGGCATCGGCAGGTTCACAGCCTGACGGGCAGGCTTAGCAGGTGGAAGCCGTCGCCGGGCCAGTGCCCGAACCGCACCTCGGCGCGGTCCACCGCCAGTTCCGGCGCCGTGGTCCGCCGCACCAGCAGCTCGTCGAAGACGACGCCCGTGACGAGTCGGCCGAGGGCCGCGCCGATGCAGTAGTGCGGGCCGTGCCCGAAGGCGAGATGACCGTCGCCGCGGCCGAACTCCCTTGTCACATCGAGGCGTTCGGGGGCGTCGTAGGCGGCCGGGTCGTGGTCGGCGCCGAACAGGGCGATCGTCACCGCCTCGCCCCTCCGCAGCGGGGTGCCGGCGAACACGAAGTCCTCGGCGGCGTACAGCGTGGCGCCCATGCGCACCAGCGTGACGTACCGCAGGAGTTCGGGCACCGCCCGGCCGAGCAGCTCCGGTTCGGCGCGCAGCCGCGCCAGCTGGCCGGGGTGGTCGAGGAGGGCGAGCACGGCGTGCGCCAGGAACAGGGCGGGCGGGGTGATGCCGGTGTTGATCAGCAGGAAGAACATGGTGACGATCTCGTCGTCGGTCATGCCGCCGTCCGCCAGCAGCGCCGACACCAGATCGTCCGCGGGCTCGGCGCGACGCCGTGCCACCAGCTCCTTCGTGTACCGCACGACACCGCCGAGCCCTTCCACGACCCGGCTGCCGTCGCCGTACGCGAAGTCCCGGATCCATCCGCACACCCGGTCCTGGTCGGCGGCGTCGACGCCGACCAGCTCGCAGATCACCGCCGTGCTCAGCGGATAGGCGAACTCGCCCAGCAGGTCCGCCTCTTCACGCTCGGCCAGCGCGCTGATCAGCTCCCGTGCGGTCGCCGCCACGAAGGGCCGCAGCGCGGACACCCGACGGGCGGTGAAGGCGCGGGTCAGAGGGGAGCGGCGCCGGGTGTGCTCGTCGCCGTCGAACAGCGCCAGGTGCCCCGACAGATACGGGACGTACTCCTCGGGGAGCCCCTCGAAGCCCTGCGCCAGCAGCTCGGCCTGCGGGTCCGGCAGGTCGGAGTCGGCGATCGCCGAACGGTCCCGGACCAGACGCGGTTCGCTCAGCGCGGCCTTCACCTCCTCGTGCCGGGTGACGAGCCGCACGGGCGTGTCCAGGCCGGGCAGGACCACATGGCCGAGCCCCGGACGGGCACGCAGCTCGGCATAGGCGCCGACGGGGTTCTCGACGAGTTCGGGGGTGAGGTGGAGGGCGTCGGGGGCGGTGGTCGTGACGGGGCACTGCCGTGGTGTGTTCATGCCCCGGAGCCTGCGGGAGCCCGGCATCGGCGCGGCTTCAGAGCGGTTTCAGGGGTGGCGGACATGCGCGTGCCCTGGACCGGTCCGCGGGCGGGCGGGGCCGGTCCAGGGCACGTGGGTGTCAGCGCCGGTCGTTGCCGATCTCGATCACGCCCGTCGTCCGTGCGCCGCCGGTGTTGTCGTAGACGACGTCACCGGTGGACTTCTTCCAGATGCGGATACGGAAGGTGTCCGGTCCGTCGGTCGCGGTGATCCGGAAGCCGTAGCCGCCGCTGCCGTTCACCGTGCCGGAGCCCTGGTGGACGGCCTGGGTGCCGGTGACCACGAGCCAGTCGGAGCCGGTCGAGCGGAACTTCAGTCTGGCCGGCCCGAAGTCGAGGGTGGCCTTCCCGGTGGGGACGGTGGCCCCCTTGGCGTACGCGGCGGCGAAGGCGAAGACCGCCTTGCCGGTCAGGGCCGGCTTCGCCGGGTAGGCGCCGGGCGGGGAGGCGAACACGCCGGTGCCGAGCGCGGGTCCGGCGGCACGGTCGAAGACGATCAGCTCGGGGAGGGTGGTGCGGTCCGAGGCGTCGTCGTTGTCGGTGACGGTGACGACCGGGCGGTGGATGCCTGCCTCGGCGTAGGTGTGCTCGGCCCGGCAGATGCCGTCCTCGACCGTGCCCGCGGCCGGCTCGGTGCCGTCCTTCCAGTCGACCCGGCAGGTGTGGGTGTCACCGACGTCGGCGTCCCGGAACTCGGCCGTGACGGTGGCGCGGTGGCCGGCCGCCAAGGGTGCCGTCGGGCCCGTGGCCGAGGCGATCGCCGGGCTCCGGTTGACGATCGGGTCGATGCCCGTCAAGGTCGGGACGACCTTCTTGAGCAGGCCGTCGGCGTCGAACTCCAGCTTGTCGACGGTCGTTTCACGATGGGTGCCGTCACCGCCGGGGATGGCGAACCGGTGGTAGGCGACGTACCACTCGTCCGTCTTCGGGACGTACACCACCGAGTGGTGGCCCGGCCCCTTGATGCCGAGGGAGAGGTCCTTCTCCAGGATCACGCCGTGCTTGGTCCACGGGCCGGTCGGGGAGGGGCCGGTGGCGTAGGCGACGCGGTAGTTCTCGTCGCGGGTGTCGTTCTCCGACCACATGAAGTAGTAGGTGCCCTTGCGCTTGATGACGAAGGAGCCCTCGTTGTAGCCGCTCGGGGTGATGTCCTTGACCTTCGAGGTGTCGATGGACGTCATGTCGGCGTTCAGGGGCGCCACGTACGCGTGCCCGTTGCCCCAGTACAGATACGACTGACCGTCGTCGTCGGTGAAGACCGCCGGGTCGATCATCTGGCCGCTGAACTGGCCCGCCTTGAGCAGCGGTTCGCCCAGCGCGTCCTTGAACGGGCCGGTCGGCGAGTCGGACACCGCGACCCCGATGTTGGCGTCGGCGCAGAAGTAGAAGTAGTACTTCCCGTCCTTCTCGGCGATCGTCGGCGCCCAGGCCCTGCTGTCCGCCCAGGAGACGTCCGGACCGAGGTCCAGGATGACGCCGTGGTCCTTCCAGTGGACCAGGTCGGTGGAGGAGTACGCCTTGAACTGCGTGCCACTCCAGCCCTCGAAGCCGTCGGTGGTCGGGTACAGGTAGTAGGTGTCGCCGAAGCGGACGATGTTCGGGTCGGCGTTGAGACCCGGCAGGACGGGGCTGCGCATGATGAGCGCCGAGACGGTCCAGGTGCGCTTCTTGCCGTCGGAGCCGGTCACCTCGTACGTCACCGGCTTGCTGAAGTCCCGCGCACTGCCGGAGGCGGGGCTGATCGCCGCGCCGTGGGCGAGGGTGAATTCCGGGGCGAGGGCGGTGAGATCGGTGCCCTCCTTCATCGGCAGGGTGATCCGGCTGTTCGCGTTGTCGATGAGGGCGTCGACCTTCAGCGCCGGGTGCGTCGCCTTCGCGATGCCCGCCGTGTTGCCGCTGAGCTCCATGATCTCGGCGGTCGTGAGGGCCCGGTCGTAGACGCGGAAGTCGTCGACCTCGCCGCCGAAGTACGGGTCGGCCGAGTAAAGGGACCGGCCGATGTAGCCGGAGTAGTCCTTGTTGGCGTCGTACAGCTCGGACGGCTTGATGGTGGTCGTCGTGCGGGCCGCCTCGATGCCGTCGACGTAGAGGACCATCGCACCGGTGGAGCCGTCGAGGGTGACGGTGACGTGCCGCCACTCGCCCGGCGTGAGCCGTGAGCCCGCCGTCAGCTTCGACTCCGCCGACCAACTGGCCTTCGTGATGGCCGAGTAGAGGCTGGAGCCGCCGTTGGAGGGCGTGGCGAAGAGGTACTTGTCGCTGTCGGGCCCGAGCCCGAACAGCCACTGGAAGTTGTCGCCGCCCTTCCACTTGGCGTACGTCGAGACGGTCACGCTGTCGGCGTTCTTCAGCACGCCGTTCGGGATCTTCACATACGGCGAGGTCGAGTCGCCGGACATCTTGAACGAGCCGCCCTCGACGCCGGTGCCGAAGTCCGGCGTACGGGCGTAGGTGCCGTGGTAGCCGTGGCCACTGGAGTCACGGGCGATGTTGCCGCCCGTCTCGTCGAAGTCGTACCGCAGGAGCAGGTCGGCCGGGACGTCGGCGCCCGCCTCCGACACGGTGACCTCGGCGCGGACCGGTAGCGCGGTGCCGTCGGGCAGGCTGCCGGTCACGGTGAAGGTGCCGGCCTGGGCGTACTTCGACGCGGGGACGTCCTCCCAGCTGACGGAGACGGGACGCTTGACGCCGTCCGCGTACGTGGCGATCACGGTGGCGGGCAGGACGGGGGCCTGACCGATGCCGGTCTTCACCTCGGTGTCCTCGACGCTCTGCACCAGCTGGTCCGGCTGGTAGGCGCGCAGCAGGCGGTCGTACTCGGCCTGGGTGACCGGGAGCACGGTGCCGTGGCGGGGCTTGGCCGGGAGGTCGTAGCCGGTGGACGGGGTCCAGGTGCCGGAGGCCAGGTCGGTCGTCTCGAAGGGGAGGTAGCCGCGCCCGCCGAACTCGTCCAGGAACGCGTACCACTTGTCCTCGGTGTTCGACTTGAACACCAGCGGTCCCTCGGCGGCGCTCATCGCGCCCTTGCCGATGCCCTCCGCGACCGCCGTCCAGGACGGGGCGAGGATCGAGTCGCTCTTCTCCTCGAAGATGAACTTGCTGTTGGGGGTGGAGGAGGAGTTGTTCCGCTCGTCCTTGGAGAGGCGGAAGTACGTCCCGTCGTGCTGGATCATCGTGGAGTCGATGACGGAGTAGCCGCGGTCGATCCAGACCTTGGGCTCGCTGAAGGTGTAGAAGTCGCGGGTCGTCGCGTACATCATGCGGTTGTACGTGTCGCCGGAGTGCGCCTCGTTGTCGTACAGCTTCGACGCCCAGAAGACGACGTACTCACCGCGCTGCGCGTCGTAGAACGCCTCCGGCGCCCAGGTGTTGCCCGCGCTGTCGGGGGAGACCTTCACCAGCCGCTGGTTCGTCCAGTGGACGAGGTCGGTGGACTCCCACACCATGATGGACTTGCTGCCGGTGCGCTGCGAGCGGTCCCAGTCGCCGTTGCCGTAGATCCTGAGGTCGGTGGCGATCTGGTAGAACTTGTCGCCCTCCGGGGAGCGGATGATGAACGGGTCGCGCAGGCCCTTCTCGCCGAGCGTGGAGGTCAGGACGGGCTTGCCGTCGTTCAACTCCCGCCACTTCAAAGGGTCGTTGCCCTTGCTGAGCGCGGCGTAGAGCTGCTCGCCGTCGGCCGTGCCCTCGCCGGTGAAGTAGCTGAACATATAGCCCTTGAGGGCTTCCTGCTTCGGTAGTTCGGGCACCTTGGCGGTGAAGACGCGGGTCGTCCTCGCCTCGCCCTTGGTGACGGTGGCGGTCAGCTCGGCCGTGGTGTCACCGGCGCCGTGCGCGGGGCGGTGGACCACGCCGCCGGCGGTGATGACGTCCGGGTCCGCGGAGGACCAGGTGACGTCCGTGCCGTAGGAGCCGGTCGCCGGGAGGGTGAGGTTGCCGCGGGCGTCGTCGAGGTTGTGGACGGTGAGGGCCTGGGCGGCCTGTTCGGTGGCGGTGCGGTCGTCGAAGGCGGGGAGCACCGTGACGTCGAACGTCCTGGTGTCGGTCACGGTGCCCTTCTTCAGGGTCGCCGTGAGTCTGGCGTGCGCGTCGGGCTGACCGGCGGCGGGGCGGGTCACCTTGCCGGTGTCGGACACGGCGCCGGGGTTGTCGCTGGCCCAGCCGATGGCGGAGCCGCCGGCCGTGCCGGTCTTCGGCAGGTCGAGGTCGGCCGTGACCGCGGTCGTGTCACCGAGGCTCAGCGCGGCCTTGTCGTCGGCGACGCCCTGCGTGGCGACGGGGAGGGCGAGTTGCTCGACCTCGGAGCCGGTGAGGGCTCGGTCGTATACCCGGAAGTCGCGGATCCGGCCCTTGAAGAGCTTGTCGCCGGAGTAGACCGACTTGCCGATGTAGTTGGCGGTGGTGGCGCCGGAGCCGATGGCGCCGGGCGTGATGGAGACGGACGTGTTGCGGCCGGCCTCGACGCCGTCCTCGTACAGCACGCCCGTGGTGCCGGTCTGGGTGTAGGTGAGGTGCTTCCAGACCGAGCGGGTGAGGTTGTGGGAGTCGGCGGGCCTGGTGGTCTGCTCGGTCGACCAGTTTCCGGTCGCGATGGAGGTGCGCAGGGAGTTGCCGGTCGTGAACAGATAGCCGTTGCCGTTGCCGCCGCTGGAGTTGCCGAAGCCGTAGATGAAGTACGGCGTGGACTGGGCGGAGTCGACCAGCACGTCCAGCGAGACGGAGATCGAGTTCATACCCTTCATGACGTCGTCCGGCACCTTGAGGTAGGTGTCGGAGCCGTTGAAGGCGAGCCCCTGACCGGTGCCCGACCAGTCGGCGGTGCCGTTCACGGTCGCGTCCCGGCCGTTGCCCGAGGCGTCGGTGACGGTGCTGCCGGAGGCGGCGTCGAGCTTGTACCAGAGGGCGAGACCGTCGGTGACCTCCGCCGCGGTGGCCGTGTCGGCCGAGTCGGCGGCTTGTGCGGGAAGGGCCGGGGCGGCGAGCCCCAGCAGCAGCGACGCGACGGTCAGCCCGGCGAGGCGGCCCGCCAGGCGTCTCGCGCGAACACGGACGCGTGCGATGTACGGCATGTGGAGTTCCCTGCTGAGGCATGGCGGGGCCTCGGCCGTGGGCACCCTGCCGTTTCGGCTGTGTGACGTCGTGTTGCGAGAGTGTCAGCCGGGCTGTGGGGCAGCGTCAAGGGTTTTCGAACGATGTCCGACAGGTCGAACATGAACGTCCCGGTCCTTCAACTTCCTTCTGTTCCAGGGACGGATGAGTGCGGGCGAGCCGGTCAGCGATCGCGTCGCGCGCGGCGGGACTCGGTCAGTACGGGCAGCAGGGGCAGCAGCGAGACCACGACGACGAGGGCGATCATCGGCAGCAGATAGTCGTTGATGTCGGGGACGGACGCCCCGAGGGTGTACCCGGCCAGGACGAGGCTCTGCGACCAGAGCAGGCCGCCGACGATCTGCCAGACCGTGAAGCTCCGGGTCGGAACACCGAGCGCACCGGCGGCCGGATGCAGAACCGTCCGCACCATCGGGATGAACCGGCCGATCACCAGGGCCTTGCCGTAGCCGTAGCGGGCCAGGAGCCGCTCCGCCCGTACCGCGGTCTCCCGTACGCGGGGTCTCTCGGTGCGGGCCAGCAGCGTCCGCCCGCCGTGCCGCCCGATCAGGAACCCGACCTGGGCGCCCGCCACCGCGCCGACGGCCGCGCACAGCAGCACCTGCCACAGCACCAGCCGGGGCGCCTGCTCGGCGGTCCCCGCGCACAGCACACCGGCCGGGAGGAGCAGGGTGTCGCCGGGCAGGAAGAAGCCGACGACGAGCAGACCCGACTCCGCGAAGATCACCACGAGGACGCCGAGGGCACCGAAGGCCGCCAGCACCGAGGCGCCGTCCATCGGGTTGACGGCGATCATCGCCATCACCTCCCGACCGTCCTCGCCGGTGGCCCCCATCCGTGGCCCACCATCAAGCATCGCGTGGACGGGACGTGCGCGCCTGTCCCGGCGGTGTCCCACGGCACTGCTGAGGGCGCTTTCGTGCGGATCGCCTACGGTGCCGCCTGATCGGCGTTCCAAGAGCACGTCACTCCGGTTCCGGAGGTGAAGGCGACACGGGTGACGGCCCCGTCGTACCAGCGCAGACGGAGCGCCGAGTCCGCGACGGTCGCTTCGGTGACGGCCTCGGACGCGGGAACGGCGGGCGGCTCGGTGGTGAGCGTGGCGACGGCCGCGAAGATGTGTGTGCCGGTGGCGTCCGCGGTCAGGCGTGGCATCGACGCCCAGGGGGTGAACGCCGTGCCCTGGGGTGCGCGGACCGTGTCCCGGTCGGTCCAGCCCAGCAGTGGGTGGAGCTGGGAGTCGGGGCACCGGTCCGGGCCCGTCGCCCATCCGGTCTGTTCGGCCCGCGCGCCGTGCGGGCCTCCGCACACCCGGTGGACGCGCACTTCGTACGGGCCGCGTACGACCGTCACGCTCACCACCCGCAGCCCCGGGACCAGCGGCGGACCGGCGCGGAAGACCGGCTGGTGCCAGGACGCGGCCCAGCCCCACACCGTGTCGCCGCCGGCCCCCACCGGATGGATGCGGCGCCGCACGCTGCGCACGGAACCCAGGGTGATCGCGAGATGGTTGTCGGCCGGATTGCCACGGCCCGTCGGACCGGTGTGGGTGGAGTAGGCGTGGCGGGCGTAGAGCGGGTCCTCGGCGGCGGCCGACTCGCCCTCCTCGGGGCGGACGTGGTCGCTGCCGTGGTTGTGCAGGCGTACGACACCGTCGGCCGCCGTGCTGTGGATCAGCAGGCCGGTGGCGGGCAGGGCCAGGATCCGGTCGCGGTCCTCGCTTGGTGCCGGGGTCTCGGTCGCCGTCCACAGCGGGTGCTCGGCGTCGGCGAGCAGCGCCACGAACGCCTTGGAGGCCCAGTAGGGGGAGGCGGGGCCCGAGTACGGCTGCACGGTGGGCCGGTGCGGGCCGTGCCAGCCGAGGCTCAGCAGGCCGTACGAGTCGAGCGCGCCGCGGTCGAGGAAGTACCGGAGGCAGCCGCTGGCCAGGCGGCGTGACGTCCCCGGCGGCAGGGGAGTGTGGCCCGTCACGGCACCCAGGGCTATCGCGGAGGAGGCTGCGAAGCGGTAGGTCAGGGAGCGGCCGAAGTGGACCGGGGCGCCGTCGGCGGCGAAGAGCAGGGCGAGGCTCTCCAGGTGGGCGCGCAGCCGGGGGCCGTACACCGTGGTCAGCTCGGTGTCCTGGGTGAGGTGGGCCTGGAGCATCGGGTACAGGTGCAGGGCCCAGCCGTTGTAGTGGTCGAAGGCCAGGCCGTCGCCGTCCGTGTACCAGCCCCGGCCGCGGTACCAGCCCTCCAGCAGCTCCAGCGCCTGGTGGCGGGCGCGACGCGTCTCCTCGTCCCCGCGGCCGACCGCTTCCAGGAAGGAGGCGACCGTGAAGGGGAACAGGTACCAGTTGTTGGGCGAGGGCGTGTGGCGCAGCGCGTCGCGGAGCCAGTGCTCGGTGCGCTCCCGTACCGCCGGCTCCAGCCGGTCCCACAGCCAGGGCCGGGTCAGCTGCAGTCCGAGCGCCACGGAGGCGGACTCCACCATCGGCTGTCCCTGGATGTGGATGTCCCGGATGAGCGGCCAGGACTCGGCGTCGTCGCGGCCGGGGGTGCGGGTGCCCGCGGCCAGGCCGTCCGCGTACCGTCCCAGCCAGCCGTGCGGGTCCGCTCCGGCGGCTCCGGCGACCCGGAAGGCGGCGGCCAGGAAGGTCCGGGCGTATCCCTCCAGCCCGTCGGAGCGGACCCCGGACGACGAGGGGCGGCCGGGCAGGTCGAGCAGTGCGCCGTTCGGGGTGGCCCAGCGCCACGCGGCCGCCAGCAGACCGTCGGCCGCCGCCTCCCAGTGGGCTCGGGTGTAGCCGGTGCGCGGGCTGGTGGTGTGGTCGTCGGGCGGGAGATCCAGATCGGTCGTCATGCCGGAAAGGCCGCTCTCTCGGGACTACGGGGTCGGTTTCCTTCGGGCGGTGCGGGTGGGATTCCTTGAGCCTGAGTCCTTCGGTCGGAGTCTCTCAGCCGGCGTCCGTCAGTTGGCGTCCGTCAGGTGGAGTCCTTGAGGCGGAGTCCCTGATCACCAGCTCCGTCGGCAGGACCCGCAGCGCGGCGGTCGCCATGGCGTCCGAGGCCACGAACACCGCGTCCAGATCGGGGTGTTCGTCGAGGAGCCGCTCCATGGCACCGGCATCCCACAGCACACGGCCGAGCAATCCCTCCGACAGGCCCAGAAGACGCTCCGCGGGCCTGTCGAAGAACGTGACAATTCTCCTGCGCGGTCTCACCAGCCGAGAGCCGCAACGACGTAGGCGGGGAAGACGGAGATGGCCAGGCCGAGGGGGAGCAGTGGTGCCAGCGCCAGGAGCAGGGGCGTGCGGGCCGTGATCATGGCGGAGCGCAGGCGGGTTCCCGCCGCCTTGGCGGCCTCCATGACATGCAGGACGGATACGGCGATGCCGACCACCGCGTAGGCGCAGGCGCCCATGATGCAGAGGAAGACGTAGCCGACCGCCGGGCCGGTCATCTCGCCGACGAGGGCTGCTCCCGAAAGGATCGCCACGATCACTCCGTACGGCAGGACCAGCCGCTTCGGCAGCACCTCCGAACCGCTGCGGTCCTTGGGGGTCACCTTGAAGTAGATCGGCCGGCGGAACGTCTCCTGCACGATGGCTCCCAGCACGCCCCACGCCACCCACGGCCACCGGGCCAGCGTGAAGAGCCACAGCTCCCAGCTGACGACCGGTGCCGTATGCGGACGCAACAGACCTCGGCGTCGCAGCAACAGCAGCAGCAGAACCATGCAGGCGCCCATGGCGAAGAAATTGGCAAGGAAGGCAAGGTAGTTGACGCTGACCCATACACTGCCGGTCACGGCCGCCACCGCGGGCAGTACCAACCCGACGATCGCGGCGAGCGCCAGGAGCGGGTAGTAGATCAGCACGATCGCGAATCGGATACGCAGCCGCATGGGCAGCCGGTGCATGTGGCGCGGGATCATTCCGAACATCATCGCCACGAGACTGCGCGACCACTGGTATTCCTGCGTCACCATGTCCGCGAACGTCATGGGGCCGAGCCCGTGCGCCTCCGCGTCGATGGCGAACGCGCCCTGCCAGCCCGCGGAGTTGAAGAGGAAGGACGTGGTGAAGTCCTCGGCCAGATCGGGCCCCAGGCCGCCGATGTCGCGCAGGGCCCGGGTGCGCACTCCGTAGTGCGACCCGATGCAGACGGGGGCGAGGCGATTGGCGTGCCCGAGCTGGAAAGGCCCGTGGAAGGGGGCTTCCCGGTACAGGCGGCCGCGTGCAGCCCATGATGTGCGGGCGTTGGCGTCACAGATGCTCGGTGCCGCGACATAGCCGATGGCCTCGTCCGAGAAGGGTCGCACCACTTCCGTCAGATAGTTCGGGGACGGCTCGTGGTCGCAGTCGAGTTGGACGACGACGTCGTACAGCCAGTAGCCCCAGTGATCGTAGAAATAGGCGAGGTTGCCCTCTTTGCATTTGGTGCGGCGCGGCCAACTGCTCCGGTTGTACTCCGGCACCCCTTTCCGCGTCGAGATCCGGACTCCGTGGCTCGCGCACCACTCCTGGATCTCCGGGTACGGATCCTCGTCGCACAGCCATACGTCGTACGCGTAGGGGAATTCCTGTGCCTTCATCGCCTCCAGCGTGCGCCGTGCCATGGTCCAGGGCTCGGAAGGCGCGCGTGTCACCGCGATGGCCAGCCGCACTCTCGGAATCCGCAGTGACGGTCGCACACGGGGCAGCCGGGCCACGGCGAGGAGGAAATAGCACGCCTGGGTGGACAGGTAGAAGAGCAGCACACTCGTGATGATCATCCCCGCCCAGGACACCAGATGTGCCGGCTCCAGCCACCACTGCCAGAACCAGGCGAAGGCTCCCGCCCACAGGGCGGCGATGCCGGCCATGGTCGCTCGGTCGCGGCGGGAGAGGGTGGCCACGAAGGTGCTCCGGGCGGCCCGCAGGGATCGCGGCGGCCGGGCGAAGAGCGGTCCGTGCGGCGTGATCCGGCCGACGTTGCCGTCCGAGAGATCCCTGAGCTGGAGTTCGAGGTTCCGCCGTTCCTGCTCGTCGATCTTTAGGTTCTTCATCAGGTCCGTCCCAGCTTGTGCGCGGGAATACCGGCATTGCGATCGGTGAATTCCGGGGAATTCCACCGGCCGGTGGTGAACGCGCATTTGCGTCGTATGTTTACACCGTACACGCCTTTTGTCCGGGTGCAAGCCCTCCCCGCTTGACGTCGCGAAACGACAGGTGCAGAGTGGCTGTATACGACGTAAACATACACATAAGGATCTATGGATTCCGGCCGAGTACGAAGGAGCCACGCCATGCGACTGACCGTCATCGGAACCGGATATGTGGGCACGGTGCATGCCGCCTGTATGGCGGACATCGGCCACGAGGTGCTCGGCATCGACATCGACGCAGAGCGGATCGCTTCCCTGTCCGCGGGCCGTGCTCCCGTTCACGAACCCGGTCTGAGCGAACTGCTCACGCGGACCGTCCGCTCGGGGCGCCTGCGCTTCACCACCTCGCTGGCGCAGGGCGCCCGGTTCGCCAGGACCCACTTCGTCTGCGTGGGTACTCCGCAGCGTCCCGACGGCAAGGCGGCCGACCTGCGCCATGTCGACGCCGTCGTGGACGGTCTCGTACCGCATCTGCGTCCGGGGAGCCTGATCGTCGGCAAGTCGACGGTCCCCGTCGGCACCGCCGCCCGGCTCGGCCGGCGCGTCGCCGCGGCGGCGAGCGACTGCCAGGTCGCCTGGAACCCGGAGTTCCTGCGCGAGGGTTCGGCCGTCCACGACACCATGCACCCGGAGCGGATCGTCGTCGGCGTCACCTCCGAGCGCGCCGACGCGGTGCTGCGCCGGGTGTACGGGCCCATGCTGCGTGCCGGGGCGCCCTACTTCCGCACCGACCCGGCCACCGCGGAATTGGTGAAGGTCGCGTCGAACTCCTTCCTCGCCGCCAAGATCTCGTTCATCAATGCGATGTCCGAGGTCTGCGAGGCCGCCGGGGCGGACGTCACGCTGCTGGCCCGCGCCATCGGCGCCGACTCCCGCATCGGTCCGCGCTTCCTGGCACCGGGGCTCGGCTTCGGCGGCAGCTGCCTGCCGAAGGACATCCGCGCCTTCACGGCCCGCGCCGAGGAACTGGGCGCGAACGAGATCGCAGCCCTGCTGAACGAGGTCGACCGGATCAACACCCGCCAGCGGGTCCGCACCGTGGAGCTGGCACGCAAGCTGGTCGACGGAGACTTCAGCGGCCGTCGGATCGGTGTACTCGGCGCCTCCTTCAAGCCCGGCAGCGACGACGTACGCGACTCACCGGCGCTCGCCGTCGCGGAGGCGATGCAGGACGAGGGCGCCCAGGTCCGGGTCCACGACCCCGAGGCGCTGGACTCGGCACGCGCCGCCCGACCCGGCCTCGGCTATGCGCTCGATGTGCACAAGGCGTGCGAGGAAGCCGACCTCGTGCTGCATCTGACGGCCTGGCCCGACTACGGGCGCCTCGACCCCGCCGCCCTCGCCGCCGTGGTACGCCGCCCACTGCTGCTGGACGCGCGCAACGCCCTGGACGAGGAGTCCTGGCGAGCGGCGGGCTGGGACCTGCACGCACTGGGCCGTCCGCAGCGGGACGAGGCGGACCTCGCCATGGACGGTGTGTCATGAGGGTCGTGGTGACCGGCGGCAGCGGCTTCCTCGGATCCCATCTGTGCGAGGTGTTGCTGCGCCGCGGCGACACGGTCTGGTGCCTGGACAACCACTGCACCGGCGAACCCGTCAACGTGATCCACCTGCTCGGCCACGCCCGGTTCAACCTCGTGCGCGCCGACGTCACCCACGCCTTCACCGTGCCGGGCCGCGTGGACGCGGTCGCCCACCTCGCGAGCCCGGCCTCACCGCCCGACTACGACCGACTGCCGCTGGAAACCCTGACCGCGGGCAGCCACGGCACCAAGAACGCGCTGCTGCTGGCCCGCCGGCAGGGTGCCCGCTTCCTGCTGACCTCCACCAGTGAGGTCTACGGCGACCCACAGGTGCATCCGCAGCCCGAAGGCTACTGGGGCAACGTCAATCCGGTGGGGCCGCGCAGCGTCTACGACGAAGCCAAGCGCTATGCCGAGGCCCTCACCGTCGCGCACCGCCGCACACTCGGCGTCGACACGGGCATCGTACGGATCTTCAACACCTACGGTCCCCGGATGCGCCCGCACGACGGACGTGTCGTCTCCACCTTCGTCCGCCAGGCGCTGGCCGGCTCCCCGCTCACCATCTACGGCGACGGCAGCCAGACCCGCAGCTTCTGCTACGTGGACGACCTGGTCCGCGGCCTGATCGCCATGCTCGACAGCCATCACGCCGGGCCGGTCAACCTGGGCAACCCCACCGAGTTCACCGTCCGCGAACTGGCCGCGCTGGTGCTGGCGGTCACCGGCTCCGCCTCCCGTCTCGACCACCGACGACTGCCCGTCGACGACCCCGCACGCCGCTGCCCGGACATCTCCCGTGCCCATGAACTCCTCCGGTGGGCGCCCGAGATCGAACTGGAGGAAGGGCTGCGCCGTACCGTCGACTGGTTCCTCAAGGTCCTCGGCGGGGGACGGCTCAGGCAGCCGTTGGCGAGCTGATCCCCATGTGGCGCGCCCGCACCCTCACGTCCGCGACCGCGGTCGCCCTGGTCCTGGTCGCCGGCTGCACCGCGGTACCCCACTACGGGTCCCCGTCGGCCAGGACGTACTACGTCAGTGCCCAGGGCGACGACTCCGCACAGGGGACCTCGAAGGACGATGCCTGGCGGTCCCTGGCCCGCGCCGAACGGGCGCAACTGCGTCCGGGTGACCGGCTCCTGCTCGCGGGCGGGGACCGCTTCACCGGCACGATCACGGTCAGCGGCGATGAGGCCGGGAGCGCCGAACAGCCGGTGGTCCTCGGCTCCTACGGCAGCGGCCGTGCGACGATCGTCGCCACCGACTCCGCAGGCATCTCCGTGCACAACACGGCAGGCGTCGAGATCAGCGACCTCGTCCTGCGCGGCCGCGGCACGGCGCGCTCCGACCAGGCGGGCGTCAACCTCTACCACGACAGCTCCGGCGACGGGCGGCTGCGCCACGTGACCGTCTCCGACATCGACGCCTCCGGCTTCCAGGTCGGCATCGGGGTCGGCTCCACCCACGCGGGCACCGGCTTCGCCGACGTGACGGTCCGCCGTGCGGAACTGCACGGAAACCAGGACGCGGGACTGCTCACCTACGGGCCGGACTTCGTCCCCGCCCGCCCCGCCTACGCGCACGAGAACATCGACATCCAGGACGTCCAGGCGTACGACAACGCCGGCGACCCCGACGCCGTCTACCGCCCCACCGGCAGCGGCATCGTCCTCGGCGGCGTGCGCGACGCCACCGTGCGCGACTCCAGCGCGCACGACAACGGCAGCCGCGCCCCGGCCAACGCCTACTACGGGCCCGCGGGCATCTGGGCGTGGGACTCCAGAGGCGTGCTGATCGAGCACAGCCTCGCCTACCGCAACCACACCGGCACGAGAACGGACGGCGCCGGATTCGGCCTCGACACGAGCGTGTTCGACTCGACCGTCCAGTACAACCTGTCGTTCGAGAACGACGGCGGCGGCTACTACGTCTTCTCCCGCTGGCAGCACCCGCACCGCGACAACGTGATCCGCTACAACATCAGCAGCGACGACGGCCGCAAACTGCCGCACAACGGCGCCCTGACGGTGAACGGATCGCATATCGGGAATCTGCAGATCTACCAGAACACCGTGGTGATGGGGCGCTCGTCCGCGGGCGACGGCACCGTCGTACGACTGCGCCCGTACAACAGCGGCGTGACGATCCGCAACAACCTCTTCGTCTCCGACGGGTACCCGTTCGTCGTGGCGGACGAGGACCTCTCCACGAGCCAGGTCCTCTTCCAGGGCAACCAGTTCCACGCCGCGACGGGCCAATGGACGGCACGTTGGGGCGACCGCCTGTACTACGACCTCACGACCTGGCGCAACGCCACCGGCCAGGAACGCCTGGACAACCGCCCCACGGGCACGACCGCCTCCCCCTGCTTCGACGCAGGCCGCCTCCCCGCCGTCGCCTCCCCCTCCGACGCCCGCCGCCTGATCCCCGACTGCCCCCACGCCGGCCTCGACCTGCAGACCCACTTCGGCACCCCCAAGACCACCGACGACTACTTCGGGCGCCCGGTCACCACACCGCCGAACACGGGGGCGGCACAGCCGTGACGACCGCCTACCCGGCGCCGTCGCACGCGCTCTTCCGCTGACTTGTCATGCGCACGTACCGTGTCCCCCGTCCGCATCCAGGATGCCAACGGACGGGGGAGAGGGAATGCCGGCCACACGCTTATCCAGGCGCGCAAGATCCCTGCTGATAGGGGCGGTTCTGCTCGCACTGCCGGCGGTCACGGTCACACCGTCGGCCGCGACCGGCACCGCCGGCGAGCAATCCGGGGCCCGGAAGAGGCCGTCGCAGGAACAGCGGGACATGCCGTACCCGAACATCGACGTACGCGGCGACAAGCGCGTCGCGCCCACGGCCGGGCAGTTACGGGCCGCGCAGGAGCTCGACGGGACGGCGGTCCGCTGGAGTCGGTTCGGTACGCCGAAGCGGCTCACCCCGCAGGGGCGCAACGCCCTCACCGGCAGCAGCAACGCCGACCCACGCACTCTCGCGCTGGATCACATACGCGACAACGCCGCCCTCTACGGCCTCTCCGCCGCGGAGCTGGACGCCCTCACCGTCGTCAAGTCGTACCGCACCGAACACAACGGCGTACGGCATGTCTTCATCGGTCAGAGCGACCGGGGCGTTCCCGTCCACGGCTCACGTCTCTCGATCGCCGTCGACAAGGCCGGCCGTATCCTCACCGTCGCCGGCACCCTCGTCCCGGACGCCAGGGCCACCGGCACGGTCGCCCTCGACAAGGGCGACGCGCTGGACCGGGCCGCGGCATCCGTCGGCACCGACACCCCGCCCGGCACCGCCACGGCCACGAGGGTCACCTTCCCGCTCGCCGACGGCACCGCCCGCCCGGCCTGGCGGACCACGCTCACCGCCGACAACAACCATCTGTACGACACCGTCGTCGACGCCGGGAACGGCACGGTCCTGCTGCGCACCGACCGCACCAGCAACGAGGGCCCCGAGGGCCGGGTCTTCACCGCCCAGAATCCCACCCTCGGCAGCGCGACGACCGTCCCCTTCACCGGCCTCGGCCGGTCCTGGGTCGGCGGCCGGGTCACCACCGGCAACAACGCCGAGGTCTCCCAGGACCCCGACGGCAACGAGACGCTCGGGTACCAGCCGCAGACCCCGGCCGCCGGAGATCCGGCGTACCAGCATTTCAACTACACGTTCACGGACGCCTTCCGCACCAGCGGCGGCACCGACCTCACCACGGACCGGGACGCGGTCGTCACCCAGGCCTTCTACTACACCAACCGTATGCACGACCACCTCTACGGACTCGGCTTCGACGAGGCGTCGGGCAACTTCCAGGAGGACAACCTCGGCAACGGGGGCGCAGGCGGCGACCGTGTCGACGTCTACGTCGACTTCGACGCCAGTGGGGACTCGGCCTGCAACGCCAACTTCAGCACCCCCGACGACGGCCAGAACGGCACCATGCGCCTCTTCGTCGGCCGCACCTCCTGCAACAACCACAACACCCACCGGGCCATGAACGGCGACACCATCGCCCACGAGTACAGCCACGGCCTGTCCAACCGCCTCGTCGGCGGCGGCGACATGGGCGACGGCGAGCAGACCGGCGCGCTCGGCGAGGGCTGGAGCGACGCGGTGGCCACCTCGCTGTGGAACGACCCGGTGTACGGCGAGTACAACAACGGCTCGGCCACCGGCGTACGCCGTGTCGCCTACAACGACAGCGACCTCACCTACGGCGACCTCTGCGACGGCGGCACCTGCGAGGTGCACGACGACGGCGAGATCTGGGCCACCGTCATGTGGGACATGCGCACCGCGCTGGTCGGCGCCTACGGCGCTGCCACCGGAAAGCAGCGGCACGAGCAGCTGATGGTCGACGGCATGAAGCTGACGCCGTCCTCGCCCGACTTCCTTGACGCCCGCGACGGCATCCTCGCCGCCGACCGAGCCGACCACGCCGGCGCCAACCAGTGCCTGCTGTGGGGCGTGTTCGCCCGCCGCGGCATGGGCGCCAGCGCCACCTCACCGAGCCAGAACCAGGCCAACCCGGCGACCGACTACCCGGCGAGCTGCCGGCCCACCGCCGACGCGGGCGGCCCGTACTCCACCAAGGAGGGCACCGACGTACGGCTCGACGCGAGCGGCTCCACCGTCCCCGGTGGCGGCGGCAGCTACAGCTGGGACTTCGACGGCGACGGCGCCTACGACGACGCGACCGGCGTCAGCCCGCTCTTCGACCGGGTCGGCCAGGACGGCACGTACACCGTCGGCCTGCGCGTCGGCAACGCCGCCGGCGCCGACACCGACACGGCGACCGTGACCGTCGCCAACGTGGCGCCCGCGGTGACCTTCACCGTCCAGGGCCCGCGTGAGGAGGGCGGCAAGCTCACCGTCTCCGGCACGGTCACCGACCCGGGCTGGCTCGACCCGCTCACCGCCACCATCGACCCCGGCGACGGCAAGCCCGTCCCCCTGCCCGGACAACTGGAGAACAACCGTCCCGACGCCACCCTCACCTTCAGCCGCGAGCTCGTCTTCGGCGACAACGGCACCTTCACCGTGAAGGTATGCGGCAGCGACGACGACACCACCACCTGCCGCGACGCCGAGATCACGGTCGCCAACGTCGACCCGACCGCCGCCCTCGACAAGAGCGGCGCCGTGCAGCTCGCGGGCGGGCGGACACTCGTCGTCCACGCGGGCGAGGAGAAGCGGTACACCGCCCGGGTCACCGACCCCGGCAGCGACGACGAGACCATGAGCTGGGCGTGGGGCGACGGAACACCCGCCACCACGACCACCTCGCTCGTCAACCCGCCCGACCCCGACCCCGCCCGCAGCCCCAGCGTCCAGCCGCGCGACCTGACGGACGCCCAGGCCCACACGTACGCCAAGCCGTGCCTGTACGACCTGTCCTTCACGGCACGCGACGACGACGGCGGTACGGGGACCGACGGGGTACCCGTCATCGTCCAGGGCAACGCGCCGCTGTCGCTGCTCGCCGACGTCTGGTACGTCAAATACCTGACCGGAGACCTCACCGGGCTCGGCAAGAAGACGCTGGACTGCTATCTGAAGATCGTCCAGCACGCGAGCGCGGTGTTCTCCGAGAAGGTCGACGTGTCCACCCAGGGCAAGGCCGCGGACGTCCTCTTCCTCAACCTGCTCCTGGATCCGAAGCGTTCCCTGGACCGCCAACTGCTCGCCGCCTGGCTCAACTTCGCAGGCGGAGCCTTCGAGCCGAACGAGCTCGTCGACACCGACAGCGACCTGAAGCCGGACACCCCGTTCCTGGAGGCCGTCCAGAACGCCGAGAAGGTACGCCTCGACCCCAACGCCACCACTGATCAGCTCAAGGCCCAGGCGGCCATCCTCACCTGCATCAACATTCCACTCGTATGACACGGATGACGCTTCTGCCGCGCGCCGCCGTCGCCCTGCTCCTCGGGGTGGCGGCGGCCGCGTGCACCGACGACCCGCAACCGCGGAGCCCGGCTCCGCCCACGCGTTCCGTCACCCCCACCGTCACATCCCCGGCGAAAACTCCCACCCCCACCCCGACTTCCACTCCCGCGACCCCGACCGCCACCCCCGTGCCGCCCGCCCCGGACGTCCTCACCCAGGACGACACGGGCCGCACTGTCACCCTCTCCGTCGGCGAGACCACCCAGCTGCGGTTCTCCGGCCGTTGGCGGGAGGTCACCCCCACGGTCGACGGCACGGCGATCGTCCTAGTGCCGGTCGACTACGAGACCGATCCGGGTTTCAGGGCCTGGGACGTCCGTGCCGCTGAGCCGGGCAAGGCGGTGCTGCACACGGCCGGGCCGCCGGGTCCGCGGCCCGTGCGGATCACGTTCCGGGTTCGGTGAGACACAGAACGGCGCCCAGCACCTCATTGCCCTGGGTTCCCCGCCCTGGGAAGGTGATCCGGGTGCCGCGAGCCGCCGTCCGGCAGGGGACCTCGGTTCCGTCCAGGTAGACGACCGTCAGGGTGTAGTCGCTGGAGCAGTCGTTGCTGACGTAGGTGTAACGCCAGTCCACGGCCAGATGCACACAGTCGGGAGCCTGGGGTGGTGCGGCATACGCCGCCGTGCCGGTCGTCGCTGCGAACAGAACCACCGCAAGAGCGGTGAGAGTTGAACGCAATAACCGCGCCATCGCACTGCTTCCCTTCACTTCATGAACACGTGGCCTCCACTCTAGGAGGCGCCGAGGGGAGCATGAAAGTCGTTGCGGAAAATTTCGCAAGATCTTTCATGGGTGACTGCTCGATACTAGGACGTCCTACTAATTGTGGTTCTCCTCACATGACCCTCTCCGAAATTACTAGGACGTCCTACTATTTTCTCATCAGCGTTCCCCGCCGCACCCTCGGGAAGGCCCCCGCCATGAGCGACCTGCACCGCCCCGCGCACCCCGTCTGCCTGGTCACCGCCTCGGCCCTGTTCGACGGGCATGACGCGTCGATCAACATCATGCGGCGGATCTTCCAGTCCCAGGGCGCCGAGGTGATCCATCTCGGGCACAACCGTTCCGTGCGCGAGGTCGTGGACGCGGCGCTGGAGGAGGACGCACACGGCGTGGCGGTCTCGTCGTACCAGGGCGGGCATGTCGAGTACTTCGAGTACCTGGTGGAGTCGCTGCGCGCGCAGGGCGCGGAGCATGTGCGCGTGGTGGGCGGCGGGGGCGGTGTCATCGTGCCGGAGGAGATCGCCCGGCTGCGCGCGAGCGGGGTGACCATCTTCTCGCCCGAGGACGGGCAGCGGATGGGCCTGGCCGGGATGGTCAACTCGGTCGTCAAGGACTGCGACTTCGACCTGTGGGACGGCAAACCGTCCGACGTCGACGCGGTGCTCGCCGGTGACCGGTTCGCGATCGCCCGGGCCGTCACCGGCGCCGAACTGGGCAAGCTGCCCCTGGAGTTCCTGGCGCGGCTGCGGGAGTCCACGCGGGTGGTGCCCGTGCTCGGCATCACCGGCACCGGCGGTTCCGGGAAGTCGTCCCTCACGGACGAGCTGGTGCGCCGATTCCGTGTCGACCAGCAGGACAAGCTGCGAATCGCGGTCATCGCCGTCGACCCGACCCGGCGCCGCGGCGGTGGCGCGCTGCTCGGCGACCGGATCCGGATGAACTCCCTGGACGGCAACCGGGTGTTCTTCCGGAGCCTGGCCACCCGCGGCAGCCGTGAGCTGCCCGAGCACCTGTCCGACGTGATCGATGTCGTCAAGGCCGCCGGGTTCGACCTGGTGATCGTGGAGACGCCGGGTATCGGCCAGGGCGACGCGGCGATCGTGCCGTTCGTCGACACCTCGCTGTATGTGATGACGCCGGAGTTCGGCGCCGCCTCGCAGCTGGAGAAGATCGACATGCTCGACTTCGCCGACGTGGTGGCGATCAACAAGTTCGAGCGGCGGGGCGCCAAGGACGCGCTGCGTGATGTGGGCCGCCAACTGGTGCGCAACCGCGAGGCGTTCGGTCAGCGGCCGGAGGACATGCCGGTGTACGGCACCTCGGCGGCCACCTTCAACGACGACGGCGTCACCGCACTCCACCAGCACCTCAAGCCCCTCCTGGCGGAGAAGGGCCTGCCGCTCGTCGAGGGCGCGCTCGCCCCGGTCGGCGTACGGCACTCCTCAGGCATCCGGCAGGTGGTCCCCGCCGACCGGGTCCGCTACCTCGCCGAGATCAGCGACACGGTCCGCGCCTATCACGCCGGAACCGTGCGACTGGCCGAGGCGGCACGGCGCGTGCAGCGCCTCGCGGCCGTCGAGGGGGAGCTCCTCGACGCCGGATCCGACGCCGGCAACGTACGGTCGCTGCTGACGGAGGCGCGGCGGCAGCTGCCGTACGAGATCACGGAGCAGATCGAGAAGTGGCCCGCGATCGTCGCGTCCTATTCCGGTGACGAGCAGGTCGTGAAGGTGCGGGACAAGGAGATCCGCACCAAGCTCACCCGGGAATCCCTGTCCGGGAACAAGATCCCGCGGGTCGCCCTGCCGCGTTTCGCCGACCACGGTGAGCTGGTGCGGTTCTGGCGCGCGGAGAACCTGCCCGGCCACTTCCCCTTCACGGCCGGGGTGTTCCCGTTCAAGCGCGACGGGGAGGACCCGGCCCGGATGTTCGCGGGCGAAGGGGACCCGTTCCGCACCAACCGGCGCTTCAAGCTGCTCTCCGAGGGCCAGCCCGCCACCCGCCTGTCCACCGCCTTCGACTCCGTCACCCTCTACGGCCGTGACCCGGACGAACGCCCCGACATCTACGGCAAGGTCGGCACCTCCGGCGTCTCGGTGGCCACCCTTGAGGACATGAAGGCGCTCTACGACGGCTTCGACCTCGTCGCGCCCACCACCTCGGTCTCCATGACGATCAACGGGCCCGCGCCGACCATCCTGGCCTTCTTCCTCAACACCGCGATGGACCAGCAGATCGACCGCTTCCGGGCCACCGAGGGCCGCGACCCGTCACCCGAGGAGGCGGCCGACCTGCGCGCCCACGCGCTGGCGACCGTACGCGGCACGGTGCAGGCCGACATCCTCAAGGAGGACCAGGGGCAGAACACCTGCCTGTTCTCCACCGAGTTCTCGCTGCGGATGATGGCCGACATCCAGGAGTGGTTCATCGCGCACAAGGTCCGCAACTTCTACTCGGTGTCCATCTCCGGCTACCACATCGCCGAAGCCGGCGCGAACCCCATCAGCCAGCTCGCCTTCACCCTGGCCAACGGCTTCACCTACGTCGAGGCCTACCTGGCCCGCGGCATGCACATCGACGACTTCGCACCCAACCTGTCGTTCTTCTTCTCCAACGGCATGGACCCCGAGTACTCGGTCCTCGGCCGGGTCGCCCGCCGTATCTGGGCGGTCGCGATGAAGGAGAAGTACGGCGCGGGCGAGCGCAGCCAGAAGCTGAAGTACCACGTCCAGACCTCCGGACGCTCCCTGCACGCCCAGGAGATGGACTTCAACGACATCCGCACCACCCTGCAGGCGCTCATCGCGATCTACGACAACTGCAACAGCCTGCACACCAACGCCTACGACGAGGCGGTGACCACCCCCACCGAGGAGTCCGTGCGCCGGGCCCTGGCCATCCAGCTGATCATCAACCGGGAGTGGGGCCTGGCGATGAACGAGAACCCCCTCCAGGGCTCGTTCATCATCGACGAACTCACCGACCTGGTGGAGGAGGCCGTCCTTCAGGAGTTCGAGCGGATCAGCGAGCGCGGCGGGGTCCTCGGCGCCATGGAGACCGGCTACCAGCGCGGCCGTATCCAGGACGAGTCGATGCTCTACGAGCAGCGCAAGCACGACGGCACCCTGCCCCTCATCGGCGTCAACACCTTCCGCAACCCGCACGCCGACACCGCCGAACCCGGCGCGATCGAACTGGCCCGCGCCACCGAGCAGGAGAAGCGCTCCCAACTGGACCGCGTCCAGGACTTCCAGGCCCGCCACCAGGAACTGGCGCACGCCGCCCTGGCCGCCCTCAAGGACGCGGCGGTGGGCGGCGACAACGTCTTCGCCGTACTCGTGGACGCCGCCCGCGTCTGCTCACTGCAGCAGATCACCGACGCGTTCTTCGAGGTCGGGGGTCAGTACCGCCGCAACGTCTGAGTCCGGCCGGCGTCGACGGAGGCGAGGTACCCAGGCGAACACCGGGGCACGGTCGCGCCACAAGGTGGACTCGGTCCAGTCTGCCGCCGGCCTGAGGAACGAGTGGTTGGCAGGCGCGTCGAGGCAATCCGCACAGGCAGGTCCGGCTGTCGTTCCTCGGCAGAGCGGCGCGACCACGGCAGAACCGGGCGGCGGCGTGCACCGTGCTAATGTTGCGCGTTTGCAGCGTCGCTGTGTCGGTGTTCCGTTCGGTGTCTCCGGCTGGTGGCCGCGTCCCTGCCGCGCCTTCCCCCGGTACGGTCCCTTCGGAGGAAGGCTCTCTGTGAGCGAATCAGCACGTGCCGATGCCCGGCAGCAGGACGATGTGCCCGAGGCGTCGGGCGCCACGTCGCCAGTGCCCACGGCGGCGTCCTTCGCGCGGCTGGGGCTGCCGGCCGAGGTTCTGCGGGCGCTCGATGAGCACGGTGTGACCGTGCCCTTCCCCATCCAGGCGGCGGCACTGCCGAACGCGCTCGCGGGACGGGACGTCCTGGGCCGGGGCCGCACAGGATCCGGCAAGACGCTCGCCTTCGGCCTGGGGATGCTCGCCCGGACGGCCGGGCGGCGCGCGCAGCCGAAAGAGCCGCTGGCGCTCGTTCTCGTGCCCACCAGGGAGCTGGCGCAGCAGGTCGGTGAGGCGCTCACCCCGTACGCCGAGGCGCTGCGGCTGCGGCTCGCGACCGTGGTGGGCGGAGTGTCCATCGGACGGCAGGCCGCAGTGCTGCGGGACGGCGCCGAGATCGTCGTCGCCACGCCCGGTCGGCTGCACGACCTCATCGAGCGCAACGGCTGCCGACTGGGACGGGTGCGCATCACGGTCCTGGACGAGGCCGACCAGATGTGTGACATGGGGTTCCTGCCGCAGGTCACCGAGATCCTGGACCAGGTGCGCCCCGACGGGCAGCGGATGCTGTTCTCCGCCACCCTCGACCGCGATGTCGACCAGCTGGTGCAGCGCTACCTGCGAGACCCCGCCGTCCACTCCGTGGACCCCTCGTCCAGCGCGGTCTCCGCGATCGAGCACCATGTCTTCGTCGTGCACGGCCCGGACCGGTACGCCGTGACCACGGAGATCGCCGCTCGGGACGGCCGCGTCCTGCTGTTCCTGGACACCAAGCACGGCGTCGACCAGCTCACACGGCACCTGCGGGCCAGCGGCGTGGCCGCCGCCGCCCTGCACAGCGGGAAGTCCCAGCCGCAGCGCACCCGGACCCTGGCCCAGTTCAAGAACGGGCAGGTCACGGCTCTGGTAGCGACGAACGTCGCCGCACGCGGCCTGCACATCGACGACCTCGACCTCGTGGTCAACGTCGACCCGGCCACCGACCCCAAGGACTATCTGCACCGCGCGGGCCGCACGGCCCGGGCCGGCCGCTCGGGCACCGTCGTGACACTCGTCCTGTCCGGACAGCGCCACGACACGAGCCAGGTCATGGCGGACGCCGACGTCGCCCCCAAGGTCATCAAGGTGCGGTCCGGAGAGGCGGACCTAAGTCGGATCACCGGCGCCAAGGCCCCCTCCGGAAAGCCTCTCGACGGCGGGCCGGCCGTACCGCGCCCCAAGAACCACAACGCCCCGTTCCGCGGCCTGGGCAGCACCAAGGACGCCACGGGTGGCTCCGGCGGCAGGCCGTCCCGCAAGAGCAGCGAGGCCCGCAAGCTCGCGGAGGCCCGCAAGGCGGCCCGGGTGCGGCGCGGCGGCTGAGACCGGCTTCCCGCACTGGCGGTCGGTGCCTTCGTCCACGCACCGTTCGACGGTGTTGCGCTGTTTGACCGTGAGCGCACCACCGCTCCCTGATGCTTGGGCAGGGTGCTACTCCTGTTCCGGGACCGCCATCTCCCCGAGGAGCGACCAGTCCTCCTGCGGAATCGTCGCGTTCACAATGCGCGGCGTCTCGACCAGATGGGGCGGCAGCGTCTGCTGCGCAGCCTTGAAGTGCGCGGACTGTACATGCGCGACCCCGGCCTCGTCGTCGCGGAAGGCCTCGACCAGGACGTACTCCGTCGGCTCGTCCACGCTGCGCGACCAGTCGAACCACAGGCAGCCGGGCTCGGCGCGCGTCGCCCCGGTGAAGTCAGCGGTGATCTCGGGCCAGCGGTCGGCGTGCTCGGGTCGGACTCGGAACTTGGCGGTAATGAAGATCACGGGATTCCTTCGCTGATGAATGTGCACCCTGCCTCACAACAGGCGTGGTGTACGGCTCGACGGCGTCGTCCCGCACCGGCAGGACGACGAACCGATCCAAGGGCAGGCGGGCCTTGCTCGCGTTCCGGTCGCGCCATCGTGACTCATGGCGAACGGATCGTACGAACTGCCCTGCCGGTGCCGGCTTGCGGACTTCACGACACCCGGCGTGTCGCGGTGATGGCGGACGGATCGTTACGAACGGAGTACCAACTTACCGTCCGCGTACGGAAGGACCTTGGCGCGCGGCAGGTGCACGAGGACCTCCTCGCCGACCGGAACTCCTTCTTCCCGCGGCGTTTTGACCCTGACGGGTTGCCCCGCGACCTCGACGTCGAGCACGCGCTGCGCGCCGTGGTCACTGACGCCCCGCAGCCGGCCGGGGAAGGTGTTGGGGCCGGGGTCCGTGACGATCTTGACGTACTCGGGCCGGACGCCGACTCGGACCTCGGTTGTGCGGCGGGGGATGTCCCAGGCGACGGACAGCGGCCGGCCGCCCAGCGTGAAGGGCCCGTCATTGCGGTCCACGGTCAGGAAGTTCATCGCCGGCGAGCCGATGAAGTAGCCGACGTAGGTGGAGGAGGGCGCCTCGAACAGCTGCTCAGGGGTGCCCTGCTGCACGGCGCGGCCGTCCTTCATGACGAGCAGTTCCTGCGCGAAGCTCATCGCCTCGTACTGGTCGTGCGTCACATAGATCACCGTGGGCCGGAACTGCTCCGTGATCTCTCGGATCTTGCGCCGCAGCGAGTGCTTCAGCTGCGGGTCGATCACGGTGAGCGGCTCGTCCATCAGGACGGCCGCCACGTCGTCACGGACGAGGCCGCGGCCGAGTGAGATCAGCTGCTTGTCGTCGGCGGTGAGCCCGCGAGCGGGCTGCCCCAGCCGGTCGTGCAGGTCCAGGGCCTCGGCGACCTGCCGGACCTTGGCGTCGATCCTCGCCTCGTCCTGGCGTCGGCACTGCAGTGGGAAGGCGAGGTTGTCGTAGACCGTCATCGACTTGTAGATGACGGGGAACTGGAAGACCTGGGCGATGTTGCGCGCCTTGGTGGGCAGGGCGGTGACGTCGACACCGTCGAACAGCACCCGCCCCCGGGATGGTCTGACGAGGCCGGACAGAATGTTCAGCAGCGTCGTCTTGCCGCAGCCCGAGGGGCCGACCAGCGCATACGTCCTGCCGGACTCGAAGGTCAGCTTCAGCGGCTTGAGAGCCCACCGCTCCTCCTCGGCACCCGGCGCGTATGCGTGTCCGACGTCGACGATGTCCAACTGCGCCATATCAACGGCCTTCCACTGAAGCGAGATCGTATGACGGTGTCCGCATGAGCGCCCCCTGCTCGTCGAAGGCGAACAGACGGTCGGGACGGAGCCGGAGTCTGACCACGTCGCCGAGGGCGAAGTCGTGGATGCCCTCGATCTGTACGACGAAGGGGGTCTCGCCGACGACCACATGGACGAAGGTCTCGGAGCCGGAGATCTCGACGAAGGTGACCTGGCCCTCGACACCGCTGGAAGCCAGGCTGACGTCGGTGGCGCGCAGGCCGAACCGGTAGGAACCGTCGGGCAGGTCGGCCAGGTGGGCGGAGGCGTGCGTGGCCTGGAAGCCGGCCACCGTGACCTGGCCGCCCGCCAGCCGGCCCGCGAAGATGTTCATGGGCGGGTCGTTGATGATGGACGCCACCGTGGTGGTCGCCGGGCGTTCGAAGACCTCCTGCGGGGTGCCGCTCTGGAGGATGCGCCCCTCGTGCATGACCAGGACCACGTCCCCGAGCATCATCGCCTCGGCGGGTTCGGTCGTCGTGTAGACGACTATCGTGTCGCCCTGCTCCGAGAAGAGGGTCTTGAACTCGTCGCGCAACTGTTCGCGCAACTTGTAGTCCAGGTTCGCCAGTGGCTCGTCGAGCAGGAGGATGCCGGTACCGCGGGCCAGGGCGCGGGCCATCGCGACGCGCTGCTGCTGGCCGCCGGAGAGCTGGGAGGGCTTGCGCTTCTCGAAGTCCGCGAGCCCCACGCTCGCCAGGCTCTGGCGGACCCGTCGTCGGATCTCGTCCCGTGGCAGTCCGGCTCTCTTCAGCGGGAAAGCCACGTTGTCGAACACATTGAGATGCGGGTAGTTGATGAACTGCTGGTAGACCATGGCGGTGTCGCGCCGCCACACCGGTGTCTTCAGGAAGTCGGCTCCTGCCCGGGTCAGCGCGCCGGAGTCCACTTTCTGCAGGCCGGCCAGGGCCCGCAGCAGCGTCGTCTTCCCTGCCATCGTCCTGCCGATGACGGTGTGCAGCCGTCCCGGCCGGAAGGTGGCGGTCAGGTTCTTGAGGTGGTCGACGCCGTCGACGGTCAGGCACAGATCAGTGGCGCTGAGGTTCATCGGACAGCTCCCGAGAGGTTCCCCTTGGACAGAAGGCGCTCCACCCACAGGGCGAGCAGGATCAGCGGTGCCACGCCGAAGAGCGCGGCGGCGGAAAGCGTCCACCACGGTGGGATGGAGGAGTTGAGGGCGACGACCGCCTGAGGCAGGGTCTGGACCTCGGTGAAAGTGAGCCGGAAGGCGAAGAAGAAGTCGTTCCAGCCGAACACGGCGCAGAACATCGCCGCCACGGTCAGCCCGGGCAGGGAGTTCGGCAGGATCGCCCGTACGAAGGTCTGGAACGGGGGGCAGCCGTCCAGCATCGCCATCTCGTCGATCTCCCGGGGGATGCCGTTGAAGAAGTCCACCATCACCCAGACCGCGATCGGCAGCAGCAGCGCGACCGTCACGATGACCAGGCCGGGGATGGTGTCCAGGAGGCCACCCCATTGCAGGAGGTAGAAGAAGGGGATCACCAGGACGACGGGCGGCATGATCCGTTGGGAGACGAAGAAGAAGACGATGTCGCTGTTCTTGATGAAGCCCAGCCTGAACCGGTACCGGGACAGCGCATAGGCGGCCAGCGACCCCAGCGCCAGGCTGATCGCGGACGCGGCGATGGTGACGATGGCACTGTTGATGAAGGGGTCGATCACATCGATGCCGCCGGCTCCACCGAAGATGTTGCGCCAGCCGGTGAGGGTGGGCTCGTACTGCGCCCAGGGGAGGTAAGTGGGGCCGCCCTGGACGGCGTTGGCGTTCTTGAAGCTGGTCGTCATCGCCCAGAAGAACGGTCCCGCGACGAAGCAGGCCCACAGGGCGATCACGGTGTATTTGAATACGGGATAAAGGCGCGACCTCATGAGTCCCCCTTCAATTTGAGTGCCCTGGTGAGCAGGGCGGCGACGACCGTGAGCGTGACGATCATCAGGACGAGGTAGGTCAGGGACATCGCCCCGCTGTAGCCGGTCTGCTGATCGCGCAGTCCCTGGATGTAGAGGTAGTAGCCCGGCGTCTCCGTGGAGGACCCCGGCCCGCCGGATGTCAGGACGTAGACGCTGTCGGAGAGCTTGGACGCCTCGATCAGCCGGATGATGACCGCCGCGACCGAGACCGGTGCCATCAGCGGGAAGGTCACCTTCCGGAAGGTGCGCCAGGTGCCGGCGCCGTCGATCGCGGCGGCCATGAACGGTTCCTTGGGAAGGCTGAGCAGGCCGGCCAGCAGCAACAGGAACATGAAGGGGGTCCACTGCCAGACCTCGACGGTCATCAGCGCGAACAGGGCCGGTCCGGACTCGGTGAGCCAGGGAATTTCCGACAGGCCCAGCATCCCCAGCACATCGTTCACCGGTCCCAGCGACTCATGGAAGATCGTCTGCCAGATGGCGGCCATCACCACGGGCGTGGTCATCATGGGGACGAGAAAGAGCACCCGCCAGAATCTGCGGCCGCGTACCTCGCGCCAGACCAGCAAAGCCATGCCGAACCCGATGAGGTACTGGATCAGGACCGTGCCGCCCGCCAGCAGGATCAGCCGGGTGATGGAGGCCCAGAAGCGGCTGTCGCCCAGCATCGCGGTGTAGTTGGCCCCTCCGATGAAGTCCATCTGAGGGTTGCTCACGTTCCAGCCGGAGAAGCTGACGCGGATGGTGAACAGCAGCGGGAAAATGATGATCAGAAAGAGCGTGAGCAGTCCCGGCAGCAGGAACATGCTCTTGTGCCGGCGCAGGCCGTCCATGGTTCTCCTTGCGGAAGGGGGCGGGAATCCCCGGGTGGCCGACCGGTGCGGTCCGGCCACCCGGGGCGCCCTGCGTTCGGATCAGGACTTGTCCTCAAGCGCGACCACGTTGCGATAGGCGCTTCGGACCTTCTCCTCGCCGATCTGGTCGGTGATCTTGGTCCATTCCCCGGCCACGCCGTCCAGTGCCCGCTGCGGGGACTCCTGGCCCGCCAGCGCCGCGGCGACGCCGTTGGCCAGCGCGGACATGTACTGGTTGACGCCGGGGACCCGCAGGTCGAAGACGCGGTTGGGGTTCTCTTCCATGCCGGAGAGCGTGTTCACGTACGCCTCGGCGACGTCCTTGTCCCAGCCCTGCTTCTCCCAGAACGCAGGGTCGAAGTGGGAGATGCGGTAGGGGTTGACGCCGAAGCGTCCGATGGTCAGGTCGAGCGCGGTGTTGGCCTCGTTGCTGAAGAAGCACAGGTAGTCGAAGGCCATCTCCTGGTGGCTGGAGGCCTCGGCCACGGCGGAAGTCCATCCCCAGGTGAAGTAGGCCGCCTGGTTCGCCTTCTTGTCCCACGACTTCGTGGTGCGGTTGTAGACCTCCGCGGAGCCCGGCAGCGGCGCCGCCTCGACCGTGTTGCGGATCCTGCTGTCCGGCTGCTGGGCCTGGATGAAGGCGTCGTCCCAGGAGTAGGACATCAACGTCTGGCCGCCTCCGAAGGAGAAGATCTCGTCTCCCAGGCCGAAGTTGGCGCCGCCGGGTGCCCAGGTGGACTTGGCCTTGACCATGTCCTTGAGGGCACGGACGAAGCCGGGCGTGTTGATCAGCGGCTTCATGGTCTCGATGTCGAAGAAGACACCACCCTCGACGTCCGGATTCTTCACGTACGGCGCCGCTCGGCTGATGAACGCGGAGAACGTCAGGTCATCGCGCTTGGTCACCTCGGCGCTGCCGTAGTTCTTCTTGCCGTCGCCGTCGAAGTCCTTGCCGTTGAAGACCTCGGCTATTTCCTGGTATTCGGCCCATGTCGTGGGGACCTTCAGGTCCTTGCCCGTGGCCTTTCTGTACTCCGCCTGCCACTTGGGGTTCTTCAGCACGTCGCTGCGGACCTTGAGGTAGTGCCGGTCACCGTCCACCGGGTACTGCACGACCTTCCCGTCCCAGGTCGCCACGTCCATGTAGGCCGCGGTGACGTCCTGCATGCCGGTGGTGTTGAGGTACTTCTCCGGCACCGGTGCCAGGTAGGGGGCCATGTCGCCGATCCACAGGGACGGGTAGAACATGACGTCGTACGCCGGCTGGCCCGCCTGGAGGGGCGTGAGGATCTTCTGGTGCAGCTCGCCGAAGGGGACGTTGACCACCTCGACCTTCCCGCCGGTGATCTCCTCGAACTGCTTGGCGTGCAGCTGCGTCGGCTCACCGATGACCGGGACGGCATGGCTGATGATCTTCAGCGTCTGCCCGGAGTAGTCCTTACGGCTGATCGACTCGTAGCTGCAGGCGCCGGGGACGTCCTTCACCTTCGTCGCCGGGTAGTTCTTGCCGTACTTCTGGTAGCTGATCTCCGAGCCGGGCTTGAAGAGCGCCGTCTTTTCCTTGGGCTTCTGCTGTGCCTCGTTCTGGGCGGTGCACGCGGTGGCGGTCAGGGCCGCTACGGCCGCGACGGCGACCAGGCCCGGGTACGGTCTGCTGCGCATGGGGCTTCTCCTGCGGTGTCAGGGGATCAAGATCGCTCGGCCGCGTACGGCGCCGGCGTGCAGGTCGTCGAGGGCCTGCCGGAAGGAGGCGAGGGGGTAGCGCTGGGTGTGCAGGGCGACCTTGCCGCCGGCCGCCAGGACCATCAGCTCGGAGAGGTCGTTGTAGGACCCCACGAGGTTGCCGATGAAGTTGATCTCCGTGGAGATGACGTCGATCGTCGGCACGTGGAGGTGGCCGCCGTAGCCGATGACGTAGTAGTTGCCGTTGCGGCGCAGGCAGGCCACGCCCGTCTCGACGGCGCCACCCTCACCGACGAAGTCCAGGACGGCCTCCGCCCCGTGTCCCGCCGTGAGGTCCCGTACGCGGTCGGCTTCGCTGCCGTCCGCGACGAGCGTGTGGTCGGCGCCGAGTTCCTTGGCCAGCGCGAGGGCCTCGGGGCTCCGGTCGATGACGATCATCTCGACCGGCGACAGGGCCCGCAGCACCTGGATGCCGATGTGTCCGAGTCCGCCGGCGCCGATGACCACGGCCTTGTCACCGGGCCACAGTGCCCGGGCCGCCTTCGCGGCGGCGTGGTACGCCGTGAGCCCGGCGTCGGCCAAGGCCGCCACCGAGGCCGGCTCCAGGGACGGGGCGAGCGGCACGACCGAGCGGGCGCTGGTCTTCAGGTACTCGGCGTAGCCCCCGTCGGCGTCGATACCGGGAAAGGCCGAGTTCATGCAGTGCACGTCGTCGCCGGCCCGGCAGGCGCGGCACAGACCGCAGGTCACCAGCGGGTGCAGGATGACCGGGTCACCCACCTCGACGTTGGTGACGGCCTCCCCGACCTCCGCGACCCAGCCGGCGTTCTCGTGACCGATCGTGTACGGAAGGGCGACCCCGCTCTTCTCCTTCCACTGTCCTTCGAGGATGTGCAGATCGGTCCGGCAGACTCCGGCGCCCCCGATCTTCACGATCACATCCAGCGGGCCGGTGACCTGCGGGTCCGGCACGTCCACGAGCACGGGCGGCTCGTCGTACTCGATGACCTGCACGGCTTTCATGGCGGCTCCCTGCGATTCGGCGGGTGGGGGGTGCGCCGATTACACAGGCCGCCGTTCGCAGGTCGATGTCTCAGAATCCGTCCGCGGATGTCTCAATGTGATACACGCCGTAGGCGCGACGCCGCCGAGCTGTTCCAATCACTGCACCGAGGAATGTGACGCGCGCCGCACGGGAGTGTTAAATGCCCCGACACCAACCCGGGAACTCACTGAGAGCAGCCAGAGAGCTCTATCTGGAGGCCACCAACGATCCGAGCGCCCGGCCGATGGTGGTCGCCTCATGGCAACGCTCCATCGAGTACAACGTGAAGTCCGGCAGCCTCGACGCTCCCTACCTGGACAACCCCAATCTGGACAGCCCCCTCGCCAGGGCGGCGCTGCCCATCCTGGACACGCTGCACGAACAGCTCGCCGACGACCCGGTATCCACGATGATCACAGACCGGAACGGCGTCGTGCTGTCCCGGAAGGTGTCCCACGACGGCCTGACGACGCACCTCAACCGCGTGCGTCTGGCCCCGGGGCATGTGTTCGCCGAGCGCTACGTGGGCACCAACGGCATCGGCACCGCGCTGGCCAGCGGCCGCCCGGTCGTGATCGCCGGAAGGCAGCACTACGTCGAAGAGCTGCGGGAGTTCCACTGCGCGGCCGTGCCGATCCTGCATCCCACCCGGAGCACGCTGCTGGGAGCGTTCAACCTCACCACCATCCGTCAGGGCTCCGACGGCATGCTGATGGCCTTCGCCCGCTCGGTCGCGGCCCAGATCGAGGCCGAGATCGCGGCGATCACCTCGCGGCGCGAGCGGGCTCTCTTCCAGGACTACATGGAGGCGTGCTCCTCGGCGCGCCCAGGACCCGTGCTGGCACTCAACCGTGATCTCGTCATGATGAACGAGCAGCTCAGCGCCGCCGTTACCGGGCCCGATCACTATGCACTGCTCGACCACGCCCGTGAGATCGCAGACCATCCCCGGCTGGAGGGGACCCGTAGCATCGCCCTGCCCTCGGGGCGGGTCGCCGAACTCAGGGTCAGTCGCTGCCGGCGCGAGGACAGCGACGCCGGCGCCGTCTTCCGAGTCCGGCTGATCGGACGGGCCCAGCCCAGCTCTGCGGTGTCCGCCCCGCCCGCCCGCTCCAACCTGGGACTGGTGGGCTCGTCCCCGCACTGGCTGCGCGCCGTCGCCGACAGTGAAACAGCGTTCGTCGCCGGGACATGGCTCCATCTCCTGGGCGAAGCCGGCGTCGGCAAGAGGACACTGGTCGAGGCCATGCACCGGGCCCATGGCGCCGGACGTCGGCTGGAGATACGGGAAGCGCCGCTGTCGGATTCACCTGCCGTCACCGAGCGCTGGCTGCACGATGTCGAAGAGCTGCTCGTCGTGCCGTCCAACGTGCTCCTCCTGCGCGACGTGCACCTGCTGGGCGACCACCTGCGGCACCGGCTCACGAACCTGCTGGTGCGGCGGGACAGCGGCGTGACCGGGCAACTGGTCATGACCAGCCAGCCGTCGATGGTCAGTGCCGACGACGAGCTAGACCAGCTCTGCGGCGCCTTGGTGGAGGTGCCTGCCCTGCGCCATCGCTTCGGGGACGCCGAGCACCTGGCGCGGTTCTTCCTGCGCAAGTACCGGCCGAGCGGTGAGAGCGGGTTCTCCCCGGATGCGCTGACCATGCTGCAGCGATGCCCCTGGCCGGAAAACGTCCGGCAGCTGGAGTCGGTGATCCGGGGCCTGGCGCGGCGTCCGTCGGGCCGGATGATCCACGCGGAGGAGCTGCCGCCTGAATGCCGGGCGTCCTCGAACAAGGTGCTCACCACCATCGAGGCGCTGGAACGCGACGCCATCCTGCGTGGACTGATGGACCGCAACTCCAACGTCCAGCGGACCGCGCAGGACCTCGGGATCTCCCGCGCCACGATGTACCGCAAGATGCGCCGCTACGGCATCATCCCGTCGAGCCTGACATGACGGGCTGTGCCGGCGGGGAGGCCGCCGCACCTGTGGCGTGGCGGGCAGGGCGGATCCATCGTGGAGCAGGGAGCGACCCACTCGGGTCCGCGTCACGCCGGTTGCCGGCCGCCTGCGCGGAACCGGGGCGGTGGTTATCGGCATCCGATACGAGGTGGTGTCCGGGGTGGAGAAGCGGATGACAGTGCTCAGCGAGAGCCCGGACGATCCGTTCGCACTGCACAACGCGGCCTCGGCGGTGCTCGACGACCGGGGAACCGTGGTCGCCTGGAGCAGGCGGGCCGAAGAGCTGCTCGGCTACCCGGAGTCCGCGGTGATCGGCCGTCCGGCCTTCGATGTCCTGATCGACCCCGGCGACCTGCCGGCCGCCAAGGACGCCGCGGCGACGTGCAGGAGAGACGGAGGCTGGTTCGGCGTACTGGCGGTGCGGCATGGCAGCGGGCAGCTCGTGGAGATCGGTTTCCGGGCAGGTGAACTACTGCGCGGTGACCATGACCGCGACTGGTTCCTCGTCGGGGCACCCGCGGCGGAGGTCCTCGGGTGGCAGCGGGACCGCGCGGTCCTCGACGGGTTGTTCCGCCGATGCCCGATCGGTCTGGTCGTTCACAGCCCCGAGATGGCGATACTGCGGGTCAACAGGGCGATCGAGCGGTTCACGGGAATCCCGGCCGCCTCCTTCCCGGGAATGCCCACGGGCGCCCTCTTGGTCGCCGAGGACGCGCGGAGGTCTGTGGAGCGGGTGCGCCAGGTGATGGAGAGCGGAGAATCACTGGTCTCCAGCGAGCAGTACGCCCGTCTGGAGCGGGATCCGGCACGCGTGCGGGCCGCGTCCGTCTCGGCTTTCCGACTGCAAGATCCCGCCGGCCGGGTCCTGGGGGTGGCCGAGACGGTGGAGGACGTCACCGAGCGCCATCGGGCCCGACTGCGCCTGGCGCTCCTCGACCAGGCCGGCGCCCGCATCGGATCGACGCTCGACGTGCGGCAGACGGCCTGCGAACTCGCGGATGTCATGGTCCCCCACCTGGCCGACCACGTAACGGTGGACCTCTTGCAACCGGTGATGCGCGGCGAGGAGCCGACGCGGGTACCGGCGGGACCCGTCGCACGGGTCGCGGTCCGCGGCGTCGGCGCCCAGCAGCCCGACCTGCCGCAACCGGAAGGCGAGCCGGTGCAGCTCGCACCCGGCACTCCCCAGGCCGGCTGCCTGGCCGACGGGCGGCCCCTCCTCGAACCGATCCTTTCGCCCGACCGGTTCCCGACAGAGCCGCGCCGGGGCGAGCATGAACCGGACCTCTCGGCTCATTCGCTGATCGTGGTGCCACTGGCCGCGCGTGGCCTGGTGCTGGGCGTGATGAGTCTGTGGCGATCGCGGCACCCCGAGCCGTTCGAGGCCGACGATCTCACTCTGGCCCTGGAACTCGCCTCGCGTGCCGCCGTCGGCATCGACAACGCTCGACGCTTCACCCAACAGCAGCAGACCGCGTCCACCCTGCAACGCACCCTTCTGCCGAGGAGCGTTCCGCACCAGCCGGCCCTCGAAGTGGCCCCACGCTATCTCCCGGCCCGTACGGCCACCGGTCCCGGCGGTGACTGGTTCGACGTCATCCCGTTGTCCGGGGCCAGGGTCGCGCTCGTGGTCGGTGACGCGGTCGGTCACGGACTGCACGCCGCCGCCACGATGGGCCGACTGCGTACCGCCGTGCACACCCTCGCCACCCTCGACCTCGAACCGGACGAGGTCCTTTCCCGGCTGGACGACCTGGTCGATCTCCTTGCCGCCGAACAAGAGACAGCCGGCGAACGACCCCCGGGCGAGCAGATTGTCGGCGCCACCTGCCTGTACGCCGTCTACGACCCCGTCTCCCGGCAATGCGCCGCGGCGCGGGCCGGTCACCCGCTACCGGTCGTGACCACCCCGGACGGACAGGCAGCCCTGCTCGACCTGCCTCCCGGTCCGCCGCTCGGCCTGGGCGGTCTGCCGTTCGAAACCCGGGAGATCGAACTGGCCGAGGGCAGCTTGCTCACGCTCTACACCAACGGACTCATCGGCGAACGCCACCTGGACGTCGACACGAGCCTGCAACGGCTGCGCACAGCGCTCACCCACCCGGCGGACCCCTTGGAGAAGACATGCCAGGCGGTTGTCGACTCCCTCGTGCCCGGAGAGCCCGCTGACGACATAGCCCTGCTCATCGCACGCACCCGCGTACTGCCACCGGAGAACGTCGTCTCCTGGCAACTGCCGCTGGATCCGACCGCCGCCGCCCAGGCCAGAAAGCTCGCCACGGACCAACTCACTCAATGGGGACTGGAACACCTGGCGTTCGCCACCGAATTGATCGTCAGTGAACTGGTCACCAACGCCTACCGCTACGCCGACGGCCCCGTGACCCTGCGACTCATCCGTGAACGATGTCTCGTGTGCGAGGTCGCCGACGCCAGCCACACCTCACCACACCTGCGTCGCGCCCGCACCACCGATGAGGGCGGCCGCGGCCTGTTCCTGGTGGCCCAGCTGACCGAGCGCTGGGGCACCCGATACACCCGTGAGGGCAAGACCGTGTGGACCGAACAGTCGCTGCTCGGGCCGTGAATCCGCCCCGGGGCGGTCACCAAGCTGTCGACCTGACGAACGCGAGAAGGGCGCCTGGCGGGCATTCGCCCAGGTCAGGCGCCCTTTTCTGGGCCTAGAAGAAGTCCGGCCTCTTCGGCGAACGTAAAACGTGGCCAGGTATGGCTCGTTGGAACCGTCGGCCCGGGAATGGTCCGAGCGGATGTGTTGGCCCCGGGTGCTATGGCGAGGTGGGCAGGTGCGGGGAGCGGAGCACGAGCAGGGTGATCTCGCTGGGGGCGAAGACGCGGAACGGCGGGCCCCAGAAGCCGGTGCCGCGGCTGGTGTAGAGGAGGGTGCGGGTGCCGTGGTGGCTGAGGCCCGCGAGGGCGGGCTGGTCGATGTGGACCAAGTGGTGGAAGGGCCAGATCTGGCCGCCGTGGGTGTGGCCGGAGAGTTGGAGATCTATGCCGGCGGCTGCCGCCCGGTCGATGAACTTGGGCTGGTGTGCCAGGAGCAGGACGGGTAGGTCGGGGTCGGCGCCGTTCAAGGCTCCGGCGAGGTGGGCGCGGTGGCCGGCCAGGCCGGAGGACTCGGCGGTGACGTCGTCCACGCCGGCGACCACGAGGGCGTCGCCTCCGCGTTCGAGCAGCAGATGGCGGTTGCGTAGCGGCTCCCAGCCCAGCTCGTCCATCAGGTCGACCCAGCCCTGGGCCTCGCTGTAGTACTCGTGGTTGCCGGTGACATAGACCCGGGCCCGGGTGGCCTGCACGGTACCGAGTGGGACGGCCTGGGCACGGCGGCGTTCGGCCGTGCCGTCCGCGATGTCGCCGGTGTGGCAGACCAGGTCGGCTTCCAGAGTGTTCACCGTCTCGCATACCCGCGCCGACCAGCGAGTGCGATCGAGCGGGCCATAGTGGGTGTCGGTGATGAGGACGACGCGGATGCCGTCCAATCCGGCACCCAGCCGTGGGAGTCGCACGTCGAGTCGGCGCACGCGCGGCACGCGGCGGGCTTCGGCGTACCCCCAGGCGAGCAGTACGGCGGTTGCGCCGAGGACGGCCCAAGTGACGATTCGAGCCCGGTCCTGACTCTCGTCGACGCCGGCCACGGTCAGGGCGAGCCGCAAGGGGACGCCGAGCAGAAGGGACCAGGTGAACAGAACCCAGCTGGTGCCCAGCAGGGTGTCACCGACGATCGCCGCCCGATCCTGCTGGCGCCGGCCGTGGCCGCGCACCATCGCGAGCGGCATACCGACGAGGCCCAGGGCGAACAGGGCGGTGCCGACCAGCGTGACGGGCAGCGGCCAGTACTGGCCGGTGTGCAGGAGCACCCAGCAGGGCACGGCCCACAGCAGGACGGGGGCGATCAGGGGAAGGTAGCGCATCAGGCGGTGCAGTCGGCTCTGTCGCGGAGCTTGCGCTTCGCTGTCGGCGGGTCGGGTGTTGCTGGTGTCGGTCACGCTTCCCCCTGACCAGGCTGCCGTCTTGCGCACTGTATCCGGTCGCCCTTGTATCCGGTCGCCCTCGGGCCGGCTGGACCGGCGTTCATGGGCGCGGCCCCGTGGGGTGAAACCGCAATGCCGGCCTGGCTCGTCCGCCGCGGCGCACCAGGCCACCCGGTGCGCCTGGACCGTTGGCAGGCGCCACCGGCGGCGGCACCGCGTTACGGGATGGCCCTTGGGCTGATGAGCGTTGCCCGACCCGCGCTCCGTCGCCGGATCAGCGCTGACGTGGTCGCGTGACCCGGGCGGGCTCGGCCTTCCGCCGGGCCCGCCACGTCGGCTCCGTACCGGAGCCGGACTCGTGCCACGCCGTCAGCGCTGCAGTGTCAGCAGACCCGGACGGTAGGGCAGGAGGCCGTAGTCGCCGCCGGAGTTGGGGCTGCGCCCCTGGTAGAGCAACCGCAGATTGCAGGGATCGACGGTCATGGTCTGATCGGCGCTGGTGCGGATCAGTTCGCCATGGCTGATGTCGTTGGTCCAGGTGGCGCCACTGTTGGCCTTTCCGGCGAAGGGATTGCTCTCGGTCGCGGCCTGGGGTGTCCATGAGCCGTTCAGACTGGTGGCCGTGAACGAGCGGAAGTAGCGGCCCTGCGAGCCGATCGCCTCGACGATCATGAGGTAGCGGTTCTGACCCTGCAGCTTGTAGACCTGCGGGGCCTCGAACAAGTTGTTCTGGGTGTCGCTCATGATCGTCGTGTACGACGAGCCGAAGCTGCCCGGGAAGTTCCCGATCGGCATGCTCGCCCGGTAGATCTTGCCGTTGTCACCGGCGAAGAACAGGTACATGTTCGTCCCGTCGGCGATCAGCGTCTGGTCGATGGGTCCGGTGCCGGAGCCGGAGATGCTTCCGGTGAAGAGCGTCTGCTGGGACGACCAGCCATTGGGGTTGGTGGGATCGCTCGACGTCCGGTAGGAGAAGGCGGTCCCGCCCCACTGGTAGGCGAGTACCCAGATGTTCTTCGGCGCGAAGTAGAAGAGCGTGGGCGCAACGGTGGAGGACGACATGGTGTTCTGGCTGGCCGAGCCCATGTCCGACCAGTTGGTGAACAGGCCGAAGTTCATCGAGCCCCAATTCGTCCCCGTGTCGTGCGTCGTCGCGTAGACGAGTTGCCTGCCGTTGTAGGGGACGACGGTGAAGTCCTTGAGCGACACCCACCCCGGCTTGGGCTGCGCCAGCGCGCCCGTTGAGGTCCAGCGGTATGTCGACGGAAGATCGCACGGGCCGGTGGTGTCGCCGCCGACCTTGACGAGCTGCCACTGCTGGTTGGCGCCGCCCCAGTCGTCGTACTGGACGACGTTCGCGTTGTCGGCGGTGGCACCGCCCTGCACTTCGAGCGCCTTGCCGCTGTGGCGCGAGATGAGCCTCACGTAGCCGTCCGAGCTGTCGGCCAGCCGCCACTGCTGGTTGGCGCCGTTCAGGTCGGCCCACTGGACGATCGAGCCGCCGTTCGCGGTGGACAGGTTGTAGACGTCCAGCACCTTGCCCGAGTGGCGGGACTTGATGCGGTAGTAGCCGCCCCCGGAATCGACGAACTGCCACTGCTGCTGGGTCTGATCGTTCCTGGTCCACTGGGTGATGCGGGCGCCGTCGTCAGTCGCCCTGTTGTAGACATCCAGGGCCTTGCCGCTGTTGCGGTTGACCAGCACATACGAGGCGTTGGTGTCGATGGTCGCCGCGGCGGCGGGCTGGGCGCCGAGGAAGGCGGCCAGGAGCAGCAAGGGCGCGAGGACGGCGAGCAGGCGTCTAGGACGGGGCGAAGACGGGGGGCGAGACCACATCGGAGGCCTTCCTCTCGAAACATTCGAAGAATTCCCGGATACTTCGACGCCACAAGCTAGAAATATGGAGCCCTCTGGTCAAGGCCTGTCGCCGATCTGTCCACAAACAGCGCCTCCTCTCCCGGCATTGGCCTCGTTCCTGGCTCGGAGGACTCCCGAATGTTTCGATCGATGGACCGAAATTTCTTTGGTAAGGAGTATTGACGAGTCATCGTCAACGCCTCAATCATCCGTGTCTGAGAACCCGGCGGTAGTTCGAGATGTCGAACTTATGACGCCGCGTGGCGGTCCCCCCACTGAGCCGCGTTGGAGTGCCCCCATGCCTGTGTCGCAACACGCCGCCGCCCCCGTGATCTCTAGCTTGGAGGCACAGCCATGGGCTCGTATGCCCTTCCCAGACCCCCTGTCCGCCGGAAGATCCGCGGCCTGCTGCTGGCGCTGGTCGTCGGCGCGCTCGGTACGTCCGCCGCACTGGTCGCGCCGCCGCCCGTACACGCGGCCGAGAACACACTCGGCGCCGCGGCGGCGCAGAGCGGCCGCTACTTCGGCACCGCCATCGCCTCGGGCAGGCTCGGTGACTCGGCGTACACGACCATCGCGGGCCGTGAGTTCAACGCGGTGACGGCCGAGAACGAGATGAAGATCGATGCCACCGAACCGCAGCGGGGCCAGTTCAACTTCACCGCCGGTGACCGCGTCTACAACTGGGCGGTGCAGAACGGCAAGAAGGTGCGCGGCCACACCCTGGCCTGGCACTCCCAGCAGCCCGGCTGGATGCAGAGCCTCAGCGGCGGCTCGCTGCGCCAGGCGATGATCGACCACATCAACGGCGTGATGGCCCACTACAAGGGCAAGATCGTCCAGTGGGACGTCGTGAACGAGGCCTTCGCGGACGGCAGTTCGGGAGCCCGGCGCGACTCCAACCTGCAACGCACCGGCAACGACTGGATCGAGGTCGCCTTCCGCACCGCGCGTGCGGCCGACCCGGCCGCCAAGCTCTGCTACAACGACTACAACGTCGAGGACTGGACCTGGGCCAAGACCCAGGCCATGTACGCCATGGTCCGAGACTTCAAGCAGCGCGGCGTGCCGATCGACTGCGTCGGCTTCCAGTCGCACTTCAACAGCGGCAGCCCCTACAACAGCAACTTCCGCACCACTCTGCAGAGCTTCGCCGCCCTCGGCGTCGACGTGGCCATCACCGAACTCGACATCCAGAGTGCCCCGGCCACGACCTACGCCAACGTGACCAACGACTGCCTGGCCGTCCCTCGCTGCCTGGGCATCACCGTCTGGGGTGTGCGCGACAGCGACTCCTGGCGACCGGAGCACACGCCGCTGCTGTTCAACGGCGACGGCAGCAAGAAGCCCGCCTACACCGCGGTCCTCAACGCACTCAACGGCGGCTCCACCAACCCGCCTTCGGACTCCGGACCGATCAAGGGCGTCGGTTCGGGCCGCTGCCTGGACGTGCCCGGCAGCAGCACCACCGACGGCACCCAACTCCAGCTGTGGGACTGCCACAACGGCACCAACCAGCAGTGGACGTACACCGCCGCCGGCGAGCTCAGGGTCTACGGCAACAAGTGCCTGGACGCCGCCGGCACCGGCAGCGGCGCCAAAGTCCAGATCTACAGCTGCTGGGGCGGCGACAACCAGAAGTGGCGCCTCAACTCCGACGGATCCATCGTCGGCGCCCAGTCCGGCCTCTGCCTGGACGCCGTCTCGGGCGGCACCGCCAATGGCACCCTGATCCAGCTCTTCTCCTGCTCGAACGGCGGCAACCAGCGCTGGACCCGCTCCTGATGGGGCCTGCCGCAAACGAAAGGGTGAATCGATGAAGACCTACGGCGCGGCTTCCCCCGCCCCTCCGCGACGAGATCGCTGGTGGGCCCGGGGCGCCGCCGTGGTGGCGGCGACCCTCGCGATCGGCATGCTCGCCGCGGTGAATCCGGCGCCCGCCGAGGCGGCGACGGTGGACACCCAAGCCTGGTACGTCCTGGTCAATCGCAACAGCGGCAAGGCGCTGGACGTATCCGGCGCATCCACCGCCGACGGCGCGCGGGTCAACCAGTGGACGCGCACCGACGGAGCCAACCAGCGCTGGCAGTTCGTGGACTCCGGCGACGGCTTCTACCGCCTCAAGGCCCAGCACTCGGGCAAGGTTCTCGACGTGGCCGGCGCCTCGACCGCGGACGGTGCCGGGATCCAGCAGTGGGCCGACCACAACGGGGCCAACCAGCAGTTCCGCCTGGCCGACTCCGACGCGGGCCACGTCCGGCTGATCAACCGCACCAGCGGCAAGGCGGTGGAGGTGCAGGGCGCCTCGACCGCCGACGGCGGCAACGTCGTCCAGTACGCCGACTGGGGCGGCGCCAACCAGCAGTGGCAGATGGTCAAGGTGTCGTCCGGTGGCGGCGGCGCATGCGGCAGCGCCCCGACTCTGGCGAGCGGTACGCACACGATCCAGAGCGGCGGCAAGAGCCGCAGCTTCATCCTCAGGGTTCCCGCCAACTACGACAACAGCCACCCCTACCGGCTGATCTTCGCGTTCCACTGGCGGGGCGGAACCGCCGGCGAAGTCGCCTCGGGCGGCACGAGCGGGAACGCCTGGTCCTACTACGGCCAACAGGAGCAGTCGAACAACAGCGCGATCCTTGTCGCCCCCCAGGGGCTGGGCAACGGCTGGGCCAATTCGGGTGGTGAGGACGTCACCTTCGTCGACGACATGATCCGGCGCATCGAGGGCGGCCTCTGTGTCAACCCGGCACAGCGCTTCGCCACGGGATTCAGCTGGGGCGGCGGTATGAGCTACGCACTCGCGTGCAGCCGGGCGAACGTCTTCAGGGCCGTCGCGGTCATGTCCGGTGCTGAGATCAGCGGGTGCAGCGGCGGTACCCAGCCCATCGCCTACTTCGGAATCCACGGCATCGGCGACTCCGTCCTCAACATCGCACAAGGACGGTCCCTGCGCGACAAATTCGTCAGCAACAACGGCTGCACCCCCCAGAGCCCGCGCGAGCCCGCGCCGGGCAGCCGAACGCACATCACCACCACCTACTCGGGCTGCCGTGCCGGATACCCGGTCCAATGGGCCGCGTTCGACGGAGGCCACATTCCCGGTCCGGTCGACGGCTCCTCCGGCGAAAGCGGTGTCACCACCTGGACCAAAGCAGAGATCTGGAGGTTCTTCGCACAGTTCCAGTGACACGCCCGCACTACGGAGTGGGGGGGGGGGGGGTGTGGGGGCCCCCCCCCGGGGTGGGGCGGTGGGGGGGGTATGTAACCCCCCCGGCCAGGGGCGGTGTGGTTTTAACAAAGA